>JALWWR010000188.1 GCA_026993045.1 Thermodesulfatator sp. | reverse complement strand
TCCAACCGATAATAGGGGTGAAAGGTGGCCCCTCCGATGCTCACCGAGATCCTTAAAGGTTTGGGGGTTTCCCACCTCAGGCCTTCCAGGGCCTCTTTAAGGCGCCGGGCCGCCCCAAAGCCCCCCAGACTGCCAGTTCCGGGAAGGAGGACCGCAAACTCCTCTCCCCCGTAACGGGCTGGGAGGTCGATTTTACGAAGCGTTTCCCGCAAAGTCCGGCCCACCTCTCGCAAGACCTGGTCGCCAAAGTCGTGCCCATAAGTATCGTTCAAGCGTTTGAAATGGTCTAGATCTAAAAGGAGTAGGGTGAAGGAACTTTGTTCCCTCTGGGCCCTTTCTATAAACTGGGCCAGAGCTTCTTCAAAGGCCCTCCGATTATAAAGACCGGTGAGATAATCCTTGTTATATTCTTGATACAGGAGCTGGTAAGCCTTTTGGATCAGGGAGAGTTTGGCCCGGAGTTCCTCGGAGTCTATCTTTTGGTAGACCTCTTCCAATAAATTAAGGGCCTTTTCGGGAAGATTCATTGGGACCTTCGCCGTTTCCAAAATAGCAGACCTTCCTCTGGTCCCCAGAGTTTTATTAAGGCCAGATAAAAGAGGGCGCAAAGGGGGATCAGGAGATAGACCGGCACCCATTCCCTTCCTAAAAGGGCTATTCCTCCCATTAAACCCGCTTCCAGCACCAATTTAAAAAGCCTGAAAAAGAAAATTTTAAAAGGTAATCCTCTTATTTTATAACTAAAAAGGCCCAAAAGGAAAATACTTTGTCCTAAAAGGCCCAAAGAAGTCCCTAAAGCGATGGCCTTAAAATTCAGATAGGGCAGAGTCAGGACCACAAAAAGGACGTTAATCCCCACGGCCAAGAAGCTTCCTAGGGCGGGGATCAAGGTGTGTCCTAGGGCGTAAAAGACCGGCACCGTAGCCTTGCTCACACTGTAGGAGGGAAGCCCCAAGGCAAAAAAGAACAGGGCTTGGGCGGTGTTAAGGGTGTCCTGGGGGCTAAACTTCCCGTGTTCGAAGATAAGGGCCACGATGGGCCGGGCTAGTAAAGCTAGCCCCACCGCCGAGGGCAGAGACAAACTCAGGCCTACCAGCAGGGAGGAGATATAGGTGTGTTTGAGGGCTTTGAAATCCCGCCGGGCGGCTTGTCGGCTGGTCTCAGGAAGAAGGGCCAAAGAGAGCCCTACGCCAAAAAGCCCCAAGGGGACATACATGAGTCTGAAGGCGTAGGCCAGCCAGGAAACCGCCCCCGGTCCGCAGGAGGTGGCAAAATAAGTGTTGATGAACACGTTGATCTGGACCGCTGAAAGCCCTAGCACCGCAGGCCCCATGAGGAGGAAGATTTCTTTAAGGGCCGGGCTTTGAGGCCTTAACCGAAAGGCAAAGGAAAAGCCCCGCCTTTTTAGAAAGGGCCCTTGAAAGGCGGCCTGCAGGAGCCCTCCCCCAAGGACTGCTAGCCCCATCCCTAATATCTCCGGTTGCCCTACGGCTCTGAAGAGAAAATAAAGGCTCACTCCTCCCAGGATGGTGAAAAGATTGAAGAGGGCCGAGGACAAGGCCGGCCAGAAAAAGACCCCCAGACTGTTTAACATCCCTGCCAAGATGGCTGCGAGACTTATGAAAAAGAGGAAAGGCCACATGATCCGGGTGAGGGTTACGGTGAGCTCAAATTTCCCCGGAACGCTCTTAAATTCCGGGGCCAAAAGCTTTACCAGTCCCGGGGCTAAGATTTCTCCTACTACTACCAGGCCCAAGATTAGGAGGCCCAGGGAAGTTAGGGCCTCCGAGGCCACCTCGAAGGCCTTTTTCCGTCCGTAAAGTTCTTGGTAAGAGCTGAAGACCTTAGTAAAGGCCATCCCTAAAGCCCCCTCGGCGAAAAGGTCCCGCAGGAGGTTGGGGATCCGATAGGCCACCACGAAGGCGTCCATTTGCCAGCTGGCCCCAAAAAAGCCGGCCAGGACCTGCTCTCGAATAAGCCCCAGAAGGCGGCTTATGATAACGGCCACCGTTACGGAGCGGGCCCCGGAGGCGACTTTAGAGGCGCTACCCAAAGATTTAGACACCGGTTTCCTCTGAGCTGGAAGTTTCTTCTTTGCAAAAAGCCAAGCGCTCTTTAAGCTTATTTAAGCTAAGCTATAATAAAATGACCTTTTTGGGGAGGCGTGATATGCCCATAGCCACCATCGAAGAGGCCCTAGAGGAACTGCGGGCCGGTCGGATGATCATCGTGGTGGACGATGAGGACCGCGAAAATGAAGGGGATCTAGTGATGGCCGCTGAAAAGGTCACCCCGGAGGCCATCAATTTCATGGCCAAATACGGGCGGGGCCTTATCTGTCTCACCTTGACTCCAGAAGACGTAGAGAGGCTCCAGCTTCCTATGCAGCCCCGTCGCCATGGAACCCGTTTTGACACTGCCTTTACGGTGTCCATCGAAGCCCGTTACGGGGTTACCACTGGCATCTCCGCCCACGATCGGGCCCACACTATCAAGGTGGCCATTGATCCTCAAAGCGGGCCAGAAGACGTGGTAACCCCAGGCCATATCTTTCCCATTCAGGCCCGTCGAGGAGGGGTCCTGGTTCGGGCCGGACATACCGAGGCTTCCGTGGATCTGGCCCGTCTGGCCGGGCTGCGGCCGGCGGGGGTGATTTGCGAGATCATGAAAGACGATGGCACCATGGCCCGCTTGCCGGATCTAGAAAAATTCGCCGTGGAACACGGCCTCAAGATCGTTACCATTCGAGACCTCATCGCTTACCGTTTGCGAACCGAGTCTCTGGTCCGAAAAGAAGTGGAGACCCGTTTACCCACCCCTTGGGGGGAGTTTCGCCTATACGCCTACACCAATCAGGTGGATCCCCACGTGCACGTGGCCTTGGTTAAAGGAGATCTGGGAGAAGGGCCGGTGTTGGTGCGGGTGCATTCGGAGTGCCTTACCGGAGACGTTTTTGGTTCTTTGCGTTGTGATTGCGGTCCCCAGCTGATGCGGGCCCTGGAGATGATTGCCGAGGAAGGACGAGGAGTGCTCCTTTACCTCCGCCAGGAGGGCCGCGGCATCGGCCTTTTAAACAAACTCAAGGCTTACGCCCTGCAGGACCAAGGAAAGGATACCGTAGAGGCCAACGAGGCCTTAGGCTTTAAGGCGGATCTTAGAGATTACGGGATTGGGGCCCAGATCTTACGTGACCTGGGGGTCCGCCGCATGCGTCTTATGACCAACAATCCCAAAAAGATCGTAGGATTGGAGGGCTACGGACTCAAGGTGGTGGAAAGGGTGCCCATCGAGATCCCGCCCCACGAAGAAAATTACCGTTATCTAAAGTGCAAACAGGAAAAGATGGGGCATCTTTTAAATGTTTTGGAGTGGGGAAGAGATTGGAGGAGGTCATAATGCCGAAAGAGATCCAAGGAGAATATCGGGGAGAAGGGCTTAGGTTCGGATTGGTGGTAGGGAGGTTTAACGCCTTTATAAGCCAGGAGCTCTTGAAAGGGGCCCTCGACGCCTTTTCCCGTCACGGGGTAAAGTCCGAAGATGTGACCATCGTTTGGGTTCCGGGCTCCTTTGAAATTCCCCTGGTGGCCAAGAGAATGGCCCAGAGCGGAGGCTATGACGCGGTGGTCTGTTTGGGGGCTATTATCCGGGGAGCCACCCCCCATTTTGATTATGTGGCCTCGGAATGTGCCAAAGGCATTGCCCAAGCCTCTATGGAGACCGGGGTGCCCATTATATTCGGGGTCCTTACCACCGATACCATCGAGCAGGCGGTGGAGCGGGCCGGCACCAAGGCCGGAAACAAGGGTTTTGAGGCCGCTATGGCCGCTCTAGAAATGGCCAACCTCCTTTCCAAGTTGGGCTAAGGCTCGCGGCGGAGTTCAAATTCGGTGGGGTTGAGACACCGGAGCCGGCAGATAGCCCTTCAGATCCTTTATCAAAAAGAGGTAGGGAACCTATCTCTGGAAGAGGCCCTTCACAACTACCGCTATCTGAATCCGCCCTCTCCGGCCTTGGAGTTTGCGGAAGAATTGGTGGCTGGGGTGGTGGAACATCAAGAAGAAGTTGACCAAGTTATTCAACGCCATTCGGAACACTGGCGCCTAGATCGGATGACGGTTACGGACCGTAACATTTTGCGTTTGGCTACTTACGAGATGCTCTTTCGCCCGGATATTCCCCCCAAGGTTTCCATCAACGAGGCCATCGAGTTGGCCAAAGAGTTTGGGACCGAAGACTCCCCAGCCTTTGTAAACGGGATCTTGGATGCCATTTATCGGGAAGAAGTGCGCCAGGAAAAGGCTGCCCAGGCCTTAAAAAGTTAAAGGGAGCCCTAGTTTGAAAAAGGGGATATGGGGGCGCCGGCCCCTAGTCAAAAGGAGGCTCGGGAGAGCCCCTTTTAAGGAAGATCCTTTTACCCCAGCCTTCTGGAAGGCCTATCAGAAACGTTTTCGGTCTCGGGAAGATGAGCTTTTCCTTAAACCGGATTTTTGGGACCAGATAGCCGAGGGCTACGACGACCTGGAGGAACAAGCTTTTTATCGCTCCATGGTGGAAGAGATCGTGGCCTCTTTGGAAGAGGCCGGGGCCCTCTCGCCTTCTAAGGTGGTCTTGGATCTGGCTTGCGGTACCGGCACCTATGCCTTGCGCTTTGCCCCGCGGGTGAAAGAGGTTTGGGCCTTAGATATTTCCCCCAAGATGTTAGAAAAACTGGAAGAAAAGAGGCGAGCGGCTGGGCTAGAGAATATCCGTCTGGTTCAGGCGGACTGGCGGGAATATACCCCACCGCGGACCTTTGATACGGTCTTTGTTTCTCTTACCCCCCTCCTTAATGATCTTTCTCAGGTAGACCGGATCCTAAAGGTTACCAAACGTTTCCTGGGGCTGGTCCAGTGGGCTGGTTTACGGGAAAACGAGCTTTACCAAAAGCTCTTGGAAGAGCTTTTCAAGCGCTCGCCCCGGAAACGGAGTCCTGGGGCGGTGATCCTTTTTAACTATCTATTTTCTCGGGGCTATCCCGCGGAGGTGCGCTTTTTTTCAGGAGTCTGGGAAAGGAGGCGGCCCCTTGAAAAAGAATATCGTCGTTTCCTTTTTAAACTCCAAGGCGAGGGGCTTTCTTTGTCTGAAGAAGACCGAGACCGAGTCCGGGCCTTCCTCGAAAGACAGGCTCAAGGAGGAGAGGTCCGCTCCCGAACCAAGGTTCGGATCGCCTTCCTCTTGGCCGACTTCCTTAGAGAACCCCTTGCATTTGCTTAAGGGGTAGTTATATATTTTTGCCGACTGCAAGGGGAGGCTTCCATGATTGAGGCCCAAGGCCTTAACATGTATTATGGTTCCTTCCCGGCGGTCAGAGATCTCTCTTTTTCGGTTTCAAAAGGGGAGATCCTGGGCCTTTTAGGCCCCAATGGAGCCGGAAAGACTACGGTCCTTCGGATCCTTTCCACCCAGCTAGTCCCCACCCGGGGAACGGCTCGTCTGAACGGAGTGGATATCTTGCAGGAACCTCAGAAGGCCCGGTCCTTTTTGGGTTATCTTCCGGAAAATCCTCCGCTTTATAACGATATGGAGGTTAAGGAATATCTAGATTTCGTAGCCCGGGCCCGGGGGCTTGCAGCCTCTGAGAGAAAGAAGCGTCTGGAGTGGGTGACGGAGACTTGCCAGCTGGCCCCAGTCTTTTTTAAACCCATTGGCACCCTCTCTAAAGGGTACCGCCAAAGGGTAGGCTTGGCCCAAGCCTTGATCCATGACCCTCCGATCTTGATCTTGGACGAACCTACTTCTGGCCTCGATCCCTTGCAGATCACCGAGGTCCGTCGCTTGATCCAAGAGCTGGCTTCGGAGAAAGCGATAATTTTTTCTTCTCATATCCTCCAAGAAGTAGAGGCCTTGGCCCACCGGATTCTTATCCTTAACCAGGGGCGTCAAGTGGCTTACGGGACCCAGGAAGAGATCTATGCCCAGGTTTACCCTCAACCGGTCTACAGGATCCGCCTTAAAGAAAGACCGCCTCAGGAACTGACTCCTTTCCCGGGGGTGAAAGAGGTCCGGGCCCTTTCAGAGCGGGAATATCAATTGGTGGTGGAAGGAACGCCTTCGGAAGTCTTGTGTCGCCTTTGTGCTGAAGGCCTTAAGGTGGAAGAGGCCTTTCGGGAGACCCTTTCTCTAGAGGAGATCTTTCTGCAGTTGGTGGAGGAAAAGGATGCGGGGTCTCGTGACCGTCTTTCGTAAGGAATTAGGGGCCTATTTCCGTTCCCCTATGGCCTACATCTTTGGGGTGGTCTTTTTGTTGGTGGTGAACGGTCTTTATATGAACACCTTTTTCCTGGCCCGGGTCTGCGATATGCGGGCCTTTTTTGAGCCTTTTCCGGTGATCCTTTTGGTCTTCGCCTCCGCCCTGACCATGCGTCTTTGGGCCGAGGAGCGCAAAAGTGGTACCTTGGAGCTCCTCTTAAGCCTTCCCATCTCTCCCTGGGCCTTGGTAGGAGGTAAATTCCTGGGCACCTACCTTTTCGCTTTAATCGTCCTTTCAGGGACCTTGGTAATTCCTTTTATGCTAGGGGTTTTAGGGGATCCGGATGGTGGAGCCCTTTTGGCTTCTTATATTGGGGCCGCCTTTTTGCTGGCTTTCTACATCGCTTTGGGGGGCTTCCTCTCTTCCCTTTTTGCGGATCAAATCGCGGCCTTCATCTTGACCTTAGTAGTAGGCTTGGCTGCTATTCTGCTAGGCACCAATTTGGTGAGTTCTTCGCTAGAGAGCTGGCTGCCCGGGGTAGGGGCTTTCTTGCGGGAGGCCTTCGGACTTTTTCCTCACTTTCAAAGTTTCCTTAAAGGGGTCCTCCCTCTCCGAGATATCTTGTTTTTTTCTCTTTACGCCGTGGTCTTCTTGCTCCTTACTTATTACGTCATCTTTGGTTTTTTACGTTACGCCCACCGCCGCTTCTTTTATCCCCTTACAGTCTTGCTCCTGGGTCTGGCGGTGGTCTCAAACGCCCTTTTGGCTCAGGTCCATTTACCCCGCCTAGATCTTACGGAAGAAAAACTTTATACCATCTCCCCGGTGAGTCGGAAGATCCTTAACCGGCTTGAGGCCCCCTTACGGGCCACCTATTTCGTGTCCTCTCCCCAGAGCCTTCCCCCTTCTATGCGACACCTGGCGGCGGAGGTGGAGGCCTTGCTTTCCGAGTTTGCCTCCCTCAGTCCCAAATTTCGCTATCAGATCGTAGACCCCACCCGTAACCCGGAGCTCTTACAAAAACTGCGTGAAAAAGGGGTGGAACCTTTTGCGGTACAGATAGTAGAAAAAGACAAGGTAAGCGTCCGAAAGGTCTATAGTTCCATCACTCTCTCTTATTTAGACCGGCCCGAAGAGGTGATCCCTCAGGTGGTGCCTGAAAGTCTTTCCACCCTGGAATATGATCTCAGCTCCCGGATCTATAAACTCACCCTTAAGGAAAAGCCTTTAGTGGTCTTTTATCAAACCAATTCCTTTCTTTCTGGCAGCTATCATACCGCTAAAGAGATCCTAGAGTCCTTGGGGCTTGAGGTGCGGACTCAGCCTCTGGATCGAAACAATCCCCTTCCCCCAAAGACCAAGCTCTTGGTCTTGTTTTCTCCTGGAAAGCTTAACCAACGCCAACTTTATGAAATCGGGGCCTTTCTACACCGAGGGGGGTCGGTCTTGGTCGCGGCCTCTGCGGCCTCCTTCTCTTATAGTCCCGGCCCTCAGGGGGAAATCCTAGCCTCTCCTCTTCCTCAAGACTTATCCCTAAACCAACTCCTTGAGACTTATGGGGTCCAGATCCAAGAAAAGACCCTGTTTGATCTCCAGAGCGTCACCATGGCCGTTTCCCAAGAAAGGGAGATGGGGCTATTTAAGGCCCTGGTCCGGATCCCGGTAAACTTCCCCATGCAGGTCCAGATCCTTCCCTCTCAAATGAATCAGGAACTAGCGGTGCTTCACGGCCTTTCGGCCTTGCTTTATCTCTGGGGAAGCCCCTTGGAAGTAGAAAAAGAGAGAGCTTCTTCCTTAAAGGCCGAGGTCCTCTTTTTCTCAAGCCCTCATGCCTGGGCCCAGAAAGAGGGCTTAGGGGCCTTGGGGGAAAAGGATCTCAAGCCGGGGGCCAAACTTTCTCGTTTTCCCCTGGCGGTCCTTTTGGAAGGCTCTTTTCCCCTTCCCTTTGGGGACAAGGCCCCTCCCTGGCCTCAAGGCTCGGATAACCAAACCAGCTCGGATAACGCCACCCAGGACCAGGCTGAAGTCCCCCCGGCTCCTGGCAAACTGGTGGTGGTGGGCTCCTCGGCCATGTTTGCCGACGGCATCATCCCTATCTTTGATAACGCCCTCTTTTTGGCCAACTTGGGAGAAGCTTTGGCCCTGGGGGGAGAGCTCCTTTCTCTGAGAGCCAAATTAAAACCGGTACGGTACATCCCGGAGCTTCCCGCTTCCTATAAGCTGTTCTGGAAGGTTTTGGTGGTTTTAGGGCCCGTCCTCTTCTGGGTCCTCTTGGGGGCGGGGGTGGCCTTGCGTCGCTGGAAAAGACACCAAAGGTTGGCTGAAAGGAGCTGAGATGAGCCGTCGTAACCTCTTTCTTTTGACGGGGCTCTTGGTCTTTGTCTCTCTGATCTATTTTATTCTGCAACGCTCGGCCCGGCCTCCTGGAGTGACCGAGGCCCTCTGGGTCCGGCTAGGGAAAGATTCCTGGAAAGAGGTAGACCGCTGGGAAGTATTCTGGGGAGGAAACCAGACCCAAAAACTGGTCTTCAGACGTCTGGACGGAGAATGGCAAATAAAGACCGGAGACAAGGACTACCCCTTGCCGGCGCGGGCCTCCTCGGTGGAGGATTTCCTGGGGGATCTAAGTCAGCTAGTGGGGGAGGAGCGGGCCGCTCAAAAAGAGCTCTGGCCCAGGTTTGCCCTCACTCCGGATCAGGCCTTACATTTAAAGGGATACCAAGGTTCTCAGGAAGTCTTTTATCTTTATGTAGGCAAACGAGGACCGGCTTGGGAGACCAACTTTATCCGGGTAAAATCTTCCCCCAAGGTTTATCTGGTTTATCAAAACCTCCTTTCTCGCTTCGAAATCTGGAAAGAAAAGCCCGCCGCCCCTTCGGTGAAACCCTGGGTGGACCTTGAGATCTGGAGCGCCCCCCTGGCTGATCTAAAGGAACTGGCTTTTTACTGGCAGGGAAAGCGCCTCTGGCAGCTGAAAAAGACTGCGGAGGGCTGGAAGATCTTAAAAAAGACTTCCGAGAGCCCTTTTCCTAAAGCGGAAGAAAAACTAAGGGCGCTCTTTCCGCTGGTGGCCCAGGAAGTGGTGGCCCCTAAGGCCTTCTCTCAGGAGAAGGGGCGGCTAGAAATAAAGACCGCCTATAAAGAGGTCACCCTTTTAGTGGCTCCCGGCCCCAAAGAAGGGTATCTGGTAAAAGTCTCCGGCAAACCTTACGTATACGCCGTTGAAAAAGCTTTGCTAGAAAAGCTCCGCCAATTTTAACGTACGCATACGGCGCGGACCTGTTTGAGGTCGGTCTCTCCGGCCAAGACTTTTAGGATTCCGTCCTGTTTCAAAGTGTACATGCCGTTTTGCATGGCCGCCTCTCGGATTTCATGTACCGGAGCGGCCTTAATAATGAGTTCCCGCAGAGGATCGTTGGGGATTAAAAGTTCATGAATGGCTATGCGGCCCCGGTACCCGGTATGGTTACAGTGCATACAACCCACCGGGCGGTAAAGGGTGGCTTCCCGGACCATCTCCTCAGTTAAGGGATGGATAGGGTGTTCACCATATTCGAAGATAAGCTCCTCTAGGTCTCTATCGGAAGGCCGGTAAGGTTCTTTACACTCCGGGCAGAGCCTCTTGGCCAGCCGTTGAGCCAAGATGCCTAGAAGGGCATCGGCAAAGTTGTAGGGGTCGATTCCCATCCCCAGGAGCCGGGTCACAGTCTCAGGGGCGCTGTTAGTATGGAGGGTAGAGAATACCAGGTGCCCTGTAAGGGAGGCCTCTATCAGGGTGTGGGCCGTCTCTTCGTCCCGGGTCTCTCCGATCATGATGATGTCGGGATCGGCTCGCAAGAAGGCCCGAAGCACCCGGGCGAAGGTAAGGCCGATCTTGGGTTTGACTTGAACCTGGCGCAGCCCTTCTTGCACGATCTCTACTGGGTCTTCCGCAGTCCATATCTTTTTGTTGGGTCGGTTGATATAATGTAAGGCGGCGTGCAAGGTGGTGGTCTTACCTGAGCCCGTAGGCCCCACCACTAAGATCAAGCCATAGGGCATTTCCAAAAGTTTTTTGAGCTGTTCTAGGACCTCGGTTCTTAGACCGATTTCTTCCAAAGTCCGGGCTTGGACTCCTCCTAAAATCCGCATTACCACGTCTTCGTTATTTTCAATGGTGGGGATGGTAGCCACCCGGACTTCAAAGACCTGTCCGGTTCGGGTGCGGAACTTGATCTTTCCGTCCTGAGGCAGGCGTTTTTCCGCAATGTCAAGTCCGGCCATAATCTTGTAACGCGAGACCAGGGGGCGTTTCATAGCGTAGGGTATGGTTTGAAAGGGGATACATTCCCCATCAATCCGGAAACGGATTTGAGCCCCTCGGCGTCCGGTGAGACTCTCGATATGAATATCCGAGGCCCCCCGATGATAGGCCTCCTCCAAAAGGTAATTGGCCAACTGAACTACTACGCTTTCCTGGTCTTCGGGGAGAGCCTCTTCCTCTTCTTCTGGGGCCTCTTCTTCTACCAGCTCCAGTTCCTCTAGCCCTTTAGGGATCTCCACTCCGCTCAGACGTCCGTAATAGATATCTATAAGTTTCAGGATGTCTTCTTTAATCCCTACCGCGATCTCAAAATCTTTGAGATTTAGGATCTTTCGGGCCTGTTCCAAATGCTCTAAATTGAAAGGATCATCGGTAAGAAGGAGGATCTTTCCTTCTCTTTCAAGGGGTACGATCAATGTCTGTTTTAGGAAGTGTTCCTTGACTCCTTCCAAACATTTGGGCTTTATATACTCAAAAGTAGTATCTATACTTAGGAATTCACAATTATAAAACCTTGACAGAGCTTCTCCTATCTTAGTCTTTGGTACTTTAAATTTTTCGATTAATATGTGTTCAATGCTGTTTCCGCTTTCTTTAGCAATTTCTACGGCTTCTTTGCACATGGAAGGAGTTATGATTTTCTCTTTTAATAAAAACTTTAACCTGCGACAGTGAGTAGTTATAAGACTTAAAAATTCTACCTTTTCTTTGATTTCTTCTTTATCTTCAGCCACCTCAATTAACTGTTTATATATCTCTAGAGCTTCGTCAAACTCATAAGCTTTTTCCAAATAATCAGCCAGTTGTTTTTTGAGATTTATGATCTCAAGTCGGTTTTCTTCCGTGATAGGAAATTCACGGAGCCCTTGTTTTAATAAGTGCGCCGCTTTTTCGAAGTGTCCCAAACGGGCCAGGCAATCCGCAAGGTGGCGGTACAATTCGAGGGTTTTGTAACCTTCTTCTAGCAACTTTTCAAAGATCTTGAGGGCTTGGTGATAAAAGGCTGCTTCTTTTAAGATTATGGCCTTCTGCAATCTTTCTTCTTGAGAGATTTGAGAGCCTTTTTCTGAAAAGGCCCCCCTTAAGGCCTCTAGCTCCAGGATTCTCTTTTGGACTTCCCTTTTTAGCCCGTCGGCTTGAGGCCCCAAAAGTTTTTTTACCTCTTGGTAAAGACTCAGGGCTTCATCGATAAGCCCCTGCTTGACATATAATTCCGCTTCTTTCAATTTTTTCTCTATCTGTGACCTAAACCCTTTCTCCATAGAGTTCCACCTAACCTGGATTTACGGAGAAGAGATAGGCTTCTTGACCTTCTATAGAGGTTTTGGCCAAAAAAGGTTCCGGCGCCGGATACCAATCTTCAAAGGTAAGGGACACCAATTTGAAATCTTCGGCCAAGATGGCGAGACCCTTTTGTTTTTTCCAGACGATCAAGAGGTATTTTTCCTTCTCCCAAATCTTGTTGGTCTTGATCTCTAGGGCCTTTAATTCCTGTTCGCTTTTTTGTCTAAGCTCTCCTTTTAGCTGGGGGCCAATTTTGCCCCACCAGCGGGCTAGAAGTCCTTGTCCCTTTAAAAGTTTTAAAGGAAACAGCCCCTGTTTTAAATAGGGGATCCAAGCCTCCTTTATCTCTCCTTGGAAACAGACCTCCTCCACCGGAAGCAAGAGTCTTTGTCCTCCACTCTGGCACAATATAGCTTCCTTGAGATCAATTTTGGTTTTTATTTCTTGTTTTTTAATGAAATCTTTGACTTCTTTAGCCT
>JALWWR010000187.1:496-3767 GCA_026993045.1 Thermodesulfatator sp. | reverse complement strand
GATCCAGATCTCTATTCCCGCCGGAGTACGCGAGGGAGATCTGCTCTTTATACCTCGTTCTTCGGAGGGGCCGGCCTTAGATGTCTTTCTGGAAGTAACTCTTAGGCGGGATGAAAATTTCTATTTCGAAGGCGAAGATTTGGTGACCCGAGTCCAGGTTCCCTTTTGGAAGGCAGCTGTAGGGGGCAAGGTCTTTATCCATACCCTAGAAGGGGAAGAGGAAATCGAGGTTCCCAAGGGTTTGCCCTCGGGCAGCCGGCTCATTCTTCATCATCGAGGCCCATTTAGACCCGATGGAAAAAGGGGGAACTTGATCTTGGAGTTTGAGTTATGGTTCCCTTCTTCTTACCCTCCCCGGGCTTGGGAACTTTTGTGTCAATTCTATCAGATAATGGAGGAAGAATATGGCGGAACTCCCGGTATTAGACAGTGAACGCAAACCAGTGTTAGGCGAAAAGACCGAGACCGTGGTCACCTTTTGGCTCTCCAACTATCTTTTCGGGCTTCCTATTTCTGAGGTGATTGAGATTAATCGGGATCTCGAGACCACTAAGGTCCCGCTGGCTCCCCCTTATATCAAAGGCATCGTAAATTTGCGGGGGCAGGTTTTGACCGCGGTGGATCTGGCCGAGAGGATCGGGCTCTCCACCGAAGGGGAGCGGGCCTACAACCTCATCGTGCGCAACGAAGAGGAAGAACGGGTGAGCTTGTTAGTGGAAAAGATTGGGGATATCTTGGAGCTTCCGGTGGAGGCCTTAGAGGAGCCTCCGGAAAAGATCGAAGGTCTAGAGCGCAAATACGTAAAATACGTTTGTCAGCTCCCAGAAAGATTGCTCGTGATCCTGAAGCTTCCCGAAGTGCTTCAATCTTCGGGATAGAGACCAGCGAAGTCTAAAAAACTTTTCCAGAGGGCCCGCTTTTCTTCGGGAAACTTCTCCCAGAAAAGCCCCTTCCACTTAGGGGCCTCGGGTTTTTTTAAAAGCTTCATGCCGGCCTCTTCCGGGGTGCGTCCTCCCTTTTTAAGGTTACATTTTCGACAGCAAAGCACTACGTTTTCCCATACGGTCTTTCCCCCTCGGGAGCGAGGGACCACGTGATCTATGGTCCGATCCTTGGGGTTTCGAACCGAACGGCCGCAATATTGACAGGTATATTGATCCCGCATGAAGAGGTTGGCCCGGTTGAAGACCACCTCCAGCCGGGGTAAACGGTCGTAAGAAGTGAGATAGATGGCATCCGGGGCTACTATAGAAAGGGAAGGGCTTCGGATGAGCCGGCCGTTATGATAAAAGCGGCTGGCTTCGATCCACTCCTCTAGGGTATGGGTGGTCCAGTCCGGAGTGATGACCTTGGCCGTGCCTTTTACCAAGTGACATACGGCCCTTAGGACGGTGGTGATTTGGACCGCTTGATAATATTTATTTAGGACTAATACTTTATCTTGGAGGATGCTGGAGCCGTTCAAGCTTTCACCCTTTCCAATCTGTTAAAATTTCTTAAAGTTTAATGAGGCCTGAGCCAAAAGCCAAGGTCTTCTCAAAATAAAGGTTAGCCCTAACGGAAGGGTTTTAGAAGACTCTTAGGAGGCTAAAGTAAGCGAGATGGGGTTTAAATTAGGTTTGGTAGGACTTCCCAATGCCGGAAAGTCTACTTTGTTTAACGCTTTGGTCCAGAGCGCCCAGGCGGAGGTGGCCCATTATCCTTTTTGCACCATTGAACCCAATCGGGGGCTAGTGGAGGTCCTGGATCCTCGGCCGGCTCTTATCGCTCAACGGGAAGGGGCCGCCAGGGTGGTGCCGGCGGTCTTAGAGGTGGTAGACATTGCCGGTTTGGTGAAAAGGGCCAGCCAGGGAGAGGGTTTAGGCAATCAGTTTTTGGCTCACGTTCGAGAGATGGAGGCCTTGGCCCTGGTGCTCCGGTGTTTTCGTCGAGAGGAAGTGACCCATGTGGAAGGGGATCTGGATCCGGTGCGGGACGCCGAGATCCTAGAGCTTGAACTTTTGGCCAAGGATCTTGAGACCGTAAACCGCCGTCTAGCTAAGGTGGAAAAGCCCGCCCAGTCTGGAGATCCTGAAGCCCGGAAAGAGCGGGAATTTCTTCAGCATCTTAGATCCTACCTCGAAGCCTTAGAACCTTTACGGAAACACCGGGCGGAGCTTTCGCCAGAACTCCTGGAATATGCTCAAAAACAGCTCTTTTTGTTGACCCTAAAACCAGTCCTTTATATCGCTAATCTGGGGGAAGAAGACCTCCCAGAAGGAAAAGAAAATCCCTTAGTGCAGGCCCTAGAGCGCAAAGCTCAAGAGGAAGGAGCGCCTCTTATCAAGGTTTGCGCGGAGTTAGAGGCTCAGATGCTTGATCTTCCAGAGGAAGAGCGGGGGGAGATGCTTGCGGCCTACGGCCTTTCCGAATCGGGGCTTTCCAAGGTCATCACCGAGGGCTACCATCTCCTGCGTTTGCTCACCTTTTTTACGGTCAACGAGCGGGAATGCCGGGCCTGGACGGTGCCGGAGGGAACTACGGCTTTAGAGGGGGCGGGAAAGATCCATTCGGACTTAGCCCGAGGGTTTATTGCGGCCGAGGTGATCAACTTCCGAGACTATGAAAAACTGGCTTCTTTAGCCGAGGCTCGGCAGAAGGGCTGTCTGCGTCTTGAGGGGCGGGACTATCTTATAAAAGACGGAGACTTGCTCTACATTCGTTTCAAAGCCTAGCGGTTTTTCTTATTGAGCTTTTAACTGCTTTTTCAGAGGCTTCTTATATTGACAAATGGGGGCATAATGGTAGAAATCATTTAGGCTGAAGGCGCGTAGCTCAGTGGGAGAGCGCTTGCTTGACGCGCAAGAGGTCGGCGGTTCGATCCCGCCCGCGCCTACCAAGTCTAAAAGGGCCTCTTGGGAGATCCCAGGAGGCCTTAATTTTGTTAAAAGATCCTGGGCTAAAGGGCTGATCTTGGGCTGGCCAGGAGTGATTAGTAGGAGATAAAGGTGAAGCTCAAACTCACTTTTCAGGGGCAAGAAATAGAAATTGAAAGGGGGCTTCCGGCTCGAGAGCTGCTTAAAATTCTTGATTTAAAGGAAGCTCCGCTAGGTTTTAAAATTGATTCGCAGTTGGTGGATCTACACTCGCCGGTCTTGACCGAGGGGGAGCTTCAGCCCATCTATCCTGGTTCTCAAGAGGCCTTGGAGATTTTACGCCATACCGCTTCGCATGTCTTGGCCCAGGCGGTAAAGGAACTCTTCCCGGAAGCCAAACTCGGGATCGGTCCGGC
>JALWWR010000187.1:0-486 GCA_026993045.1 Thermodesulfatator sp. | reverse complement strand
TACGGAGGAAGATCTCCAAAAGAGTGCAAAAAAGATGAAAGAGATTGTGAAAAAGCGCTATCCCCTGGTGCGAGAGGATCTTTCCAGGGAAGAGGCCCAAGAACTCTTTCGCGGCCTTCATGAAGACTATAAGCTAGAGCTCATCTCCGAGATCCCGGAGGAGAAAGTAAGTATCTACCGTCAGGATCAATTTGTAGATCTTTGTCGAGGACCACACCTTCCCCATACTGGGATGGTCAAGGCCTTTAAACTCCTTTCGGTGGCAGGGGCCTATTGGCGCGGAGATGAGAGGAACCCTCAGCTTCAACGTATTTACGGGACGGCCTTTTTCTCCAAAGAAGAGCTCAAAGCCTATCTGGAGAGGCTGGAAGAGGCCAAACGCCGGGATCATCGCAAACTGGGGCGGGAGCTTGAACTCTTTAGCATCGAAGAGGAGGTGGGCCCGGGGCTCATTCTCTGGCATCCCAAAGGAGCCCTAGTCCGGAA
>JALWWR010000186.1:9063-12380 GCA_026993045.1 Thermodesulfatator sp. | reverse complement strand
AGGTGTATCTAGCCCTCCTTCATTATCCCGTGGTAAACAAAGAAGGGCGCCGGATTGCCTCCTCCTTTACCAATCTGGATCTCCATGATCTGGCTCGCTTGGCCCGCACCTACGCCCTAAAGGGCTATTATCTGGTCCAGCCCTTGCAAGATCAGCGGGCTATAATGGAAGAGCTGCTGGCCTTTTGGACCCAAGGCCCTGGGGCCTCTCACAATCCGGATCGAAAAGAGGCCTTGAAGACGGTGCGTCTGGCGGGCCGTTTAGAGGAAGTCCTGGAGGATATCACAGAACAAGAGGGCCGCCCGCCAGTGCTTTTGGCCACCGACGCCCGTCCCTTGAAAGAGGCCCTCCCTTGGTCTAAGGCCCGGGAGATTATTATCTCCGGTCAGCCGGTTCTTTTACTTTTGGGCACGGCCTGGGGACTGGCCCCGGAAGTCTTGGAGAGAAGCCATTATTTTTTGCCTCCTATTCCTGGAAGACTTGACGACTATAACCATCTTTCGGTAAGATCAGCGGCTAGCATAATATTGGATCGCTTGTTAGGGGAGGTTTGGTCATGTTTCCGTTGATTCAAGAGGTAGAGAAACGCTACCTGCGGGAGGATCTGCCGGCTTTCCGTCCCGGTGATACGGTAAAGGTCCACTATCGGATTCAGGAAGGGGAAGAGAAAGAACGGGTCCAGGTCTTTGAAGGCGTGGTGATCCGGAAAAGGGGCTCCGGCACTGGGGCCACCTTTACGGTGCGCAAGATTTCTTTTGGGATCGGGGTGGAAAGGACTTTTCCCCTGCACTCGCCCCGGATCGAGAAGATTGAAGTGGTGCGTCGGGGCAAGGTCCGTCGGGCGCGGCTTTACTATCTCCGGGGTCGCTACGGCAAGGCCGCTCGGATCAAGGAACGTCTGTAGGCCATGTTTTCTTGGGCAAGGGTTCCTTCGGGCGAGCGCTGGGCTAAAGAGCTCTTTTATCGGAAAGCGGGCTACCGTTACATTGCCGGGGTGGATGAAGTGGGCCGAGGGGCCTTGGCCGGGCCCCTGGTGGCGGCGGCGGTGATCCTGCCGGAAGATTTCGACCATCCCGACCTGGCGGACTCTAAGACCCTTTCTCCGTCCAAAAGGGAGACCCTCTATGAGATTATCGTTAAGGCCGCTTTGGCCTGGGCGGTGGGGGAGGTCTCTCCTGAAGAGATAGACGCCCTGGGGGTCCTTCAGGCCAGCCTCTTGGCCATGAGCCGGGCCGTGACCGGGCTTTCCTCCACCCCGGAGCTCCTCCTGGTGGATGGCCGGTTTCCTATCCCGGGCTGGCGGGGCCCCCAAAAAGCGGTGGTGGATGGCGACGCCCTTTGTGCTTCGGTGGCCGCGGCCTCCATCCTGGCCAAGGTCACTCGCGACCGGCTGATGGTCTCCCTGAACGCTACCTATCCCGCCTATGGTTTCGCCCAGCACAAGGGCTACGGGACCCGGGAACACTTAGAAGCCCTGCGTATGCATGGACCTTGCCCGATCCATCGTCGAACTTTTCGCCCGGTCTCAGATTTCTTCGGATCCTAAGGTCTGGGGTCAAAGGGCCGAGGCCCTCTCCGCCCTCTATCTCCGCCTAAAAGGCTATCGCATCTTAGAGCGCAACTGGCGCCGGCGCGGGGGAGAGATCGATATCATAGCCGAAAAGGGCTCTACCCTGGTGTTTGTAGAGGTGAAGGCCCGCCGGGGTGCAAGGTTTGGCTCCCCGGAAGAGGCCTTGACCCCCACCAAACGGAAACGTCTATTAACTCTGGCTCAAATCTACTTATCTTCTTATAAAGGAAAGGCCCAAAGGGTCCGTTTGGACGTCCTGGCTTGGAGAGCCGAGGGCCGAAAAGTGGAGCTCAAACACTGGGAAGGAGTGCTTGAACATGAATGAACGTCCCCCGGTTTTAACCTATCAGGATCTTTTGGATCGTCCGGCTTCCGAGGCCGAGGCCCTCTTGCAGGGCTTGTCCTTTAACGCACAGTTGGAGTTGCTCCTTTCTACTCCTTGGGAGCTTCGCCCCAAGATCTTGACCCTTTCGCCGGTAGCCGAGGGGTTGGTAAAAAATCTCCCTCCTCAGGAACTCTTTCTGACCTTAAAGGCCGTCTCCACCGAAGAGGCGGTGGAGATCCTTCACTACGCCAAGGGATCCCAGATCCAGTTTATCTTTGACTTGGACGCCTGGCGCAAGGATCGTTTGGCCCCGGAAAGATTTACGGCCTGGTTGGTCCTCCTCTTTGAGGCCACCGAGGACAAGGTGGCGGAATGGCTTAGGGTGGCGGATTTTGACTTCCTGGTAGCCGTTTTACAGCGCTTTTTAGAGGTCCGTAAGAGACCCGATGAGGTGGATCTTACCGAGGCCCGGGACTGGCTTCCGCCCTACACCCTGGATGAGGTCTATTTCATCGCCTTTAAGAATCCCAAGCTAGAGTTCTACTTTCGGCGTCTGATCGAGATTATTCGAGACCAAGATGAGAACTACTATTACAACCTGATGGAGGCCTTGATCTGGGAGATTCCCTCCCAGGTAGAAGAGATGGCCTACCGCTGGCGCCGGGGCCGCTTGGCGGATCAAGGGATTCCAGACTATTACGAGGCCCTGGAGGTCTACGCCCCGGTGATAAAAAACCATCTCCGGGAGGTGGACCGGCGTTATCTCCCAGGCTCCGAGGCCGAAGAGGCCTCCCCTCCGGCTTTCCTTCCGGCCTTTTATTACCCCGGAGCCGAGAGGTTTAGCGAGGCCCTCTCTCGGGTTAAAGATCCCGCCCAAAGGGACCGGTTAAAAAGGGAGCTGGCCTGGGTCGCCAACAAGGTGATCATGGTGGATCATGTGAACCTGGATGAGATTTCCCAGGTGGAAGACTCTCTTTCCAAGGTGTTGGGTTACCTAAACATTGCGGTGGAGTATCTAGCCGGTCCTGATCCGGAAGCCGGCCGGCGGGTGCTTGAGACCTTCTTTTTGGAAGATCTCTTTCGCCTGGCCCACACTTTGATCGTGGGCCTGCGGAAAAAGGTGCGGGAGATGGCCTCTCAAGAGGGGCTGGACGCCCGAGTCTTGCGGCACCTTGACGAGCCCTACGCCTCTTTTTTGAAAGGGGTTACCCCTAAGGAGGCCCATCGCATCCAACTCTTTCAGCCTGAAAAGGCCGGAACCGATGAAGAATACCGCTGGTTTAAGGAATTTTCTGAAGTCAGAAGGGTGGAGCGTCTTTTAGAAGAAGTGGGTTATTGGGCGGTGCTCATTCAGAAGGTCTTCGGAACGCCGCCCCTCTGGGTGGCTGAAATAGTCACCTCCCGGACCAATTTTTGGGATCC
>JALWWR010000186.1:555-9053 GCA_026993045.1 Thermodesulfatator sp. | reverse complement strand
AATTCCGGTTTAAGCGCCTTTCCCCTTCGGAATGGCCCTTGGTGTTTCCGAAACTCTTAGAATTTCATCCCGAGCCCGAAAGGAATCGCTTTTCCCCTTCTCTTTTGCAAGAACTCCAAGAAAATTTTAAGCGCTTGGCCCAAAAGACCTATTTTTATGATCCGGAGCTGACCCAAAGCTTTTTGCGGTTTGTGGCCTCCCGGTTGGAGGAAGAGCTGGCCTTTGCCGAGCCTGACTCCCCGCCCTCCCCCCGCTATCTACGTTATATATTGGTTAGACTGGATTAACGCGGTAAAAGAGTTTTCCTTCAAAGGGGTAAGCCGTGATTTTTCCCCCCAATTCTTTAAGCCTTCTTTCAATATCTTCCGAGGGGACCTGGAAGGCCGCGGCCAGTTCTTCTACCGGGGCCGGCCGGCGGGAGAGATAGGCCAGGAGATCTTCGGCTGAAGGGGCTCTTCCCGGGCCTCTTTTTGGGGAGGGAGGGGCGGAGAGGATCTCGGCCTCCAACCTTTGCGAAAGGGCCAGCATTTCAGGGTAAGAAAGGGGGCGGGCCCGAGGGTCTGCCGGAGGTCGCACCACGGTGTTAAGTTGCACCCGATGGGGACCGATCTCCCTTAAGGCCTCCTCCAAGGCCTTAAGGTCTTGAGGGCCGTCGTTAAAGCCCTTCACCAAGAGCACTTCTAGCCAGAGTTCCCCCTGCATCCCTTCCCGGAGTTCTTTAAGACCTTTTATTAAAGTTTCCGGGCGGATCTCAGGTAAGGGGCGGTTTACCCGCCGAAAGGCCTCAAGACGCACCGCGTCCAGCGAGGCCAGCACTATATCTACTTTTTGCAAGGCCTCGCACACTTCTGGAATATCTAAAGTGGTGCTGTTGGTGAGGACCGCTAAAGGTTTGGCACTCAATTCTCGGACTAAAGAGACCACCTCCGGGAAGTGGAGATTCAAGGTGGGTTCTCCGGAACCGGTAAGAGTTATGACCTCAAAGGCCTTTTCTTTTAAGGCTCGTTCTAAAGCTTCTTTTATTTTGTTAAAGGGGAGGTAGGGCCGGCGCTCTAGAGTGAGATGGGTGGTGGGCCCTACCTCGCAATAAACGCAGTCCATAGAGCAGACTTTAGGGGGGACCAGATCCACCCCCAAAGAAAGCCCCAAACGCCTGGATCGGACCGGACCAAAAACCGGCATAAGACTTGAGGGCCCTTTAAGGTGAAGCCGAAATTAGCCAGAACGATTTTCTTGCACCAGCTCTCGCATCTTTAGGTAGGCCTCACGGGCCAGGCGTACGTGTTCCATAAACCAAGGCAATTCCTCTAAATAAAGGGCCTGAGGTCCGTCACACAGGGCCTTTTCAGGATAGGGGTGAAATTCCACCAAAACCATGTTGGCCCCTGCCACCACCCCTTGGGCCGCCACGTGATAGATATCTTTTATGCCATCCGGGGCCTCCACCCGCGAACCTATAGGATGGGAAGGGTCTATACATACTGGAAGCCGGGTTTGCCTTTTCACCACCGGAATATGAGCAAAATCTACTAGATTGCGATGGGGATCACCCAAATGGGTCCGCACTCCTCGCAGGCAGAAGATTATCTTGTGGTTACCTTCACTGGCGATATATTCACAGGCGTTTAAAGACTCTTCTAAAGAAAGCCCCATGCCCCGTTTGTAAAGGACAGGAAATTCCTTTTGGCTCCCAACCGCTCGCAGGAGTTCGAAGTTTTGGGCGTTTCGGGTCCCGATCTGTAACATGACGCCGGTAGGATAACCGGCTTCCTCCAAGGCCTCCCGGATTTCATCGATATGGTGAGGGGCCAGGACCTCCATGGCGATAACCCGAATGCCGTATTTTCC
Source organism: Thermodesulfatator sp. (assembly GCA_026993045.1). Lineage (GTDB taxonomy): Bacteria > Desulfobacterota > Thermodesulfobacteria > Thermodesulfobacteriales > Thermodesulfobacteriaceae > JALWWR01. Next base: position 7,205 of record JALWWR010000186.1, on the reverse strand, counting down.
CGCCAGTTCAAAGAGCCAGGGGAGACACTCCTTCCCCAAGCCCTGAAAATCATAAGGCGAGGTGCGCGGTTTATAGGCCCCCATGCGGGCGGTAGGGATTTCGGCCTCCGAAAGGGCCCGGAAGATGGCCTCAGCGTTTTCCTTGCTGTCTACGGCGCAGAGGCCGGCAAAGACGTGAAAGGAATCCTGATCAAAAAGCAGGCCTTGGTATTCAAAACCGAAGGGCTCCAGGCTTCCGTGGCGTCCGATTTGGCGATATTTGGCCGAGACCCGAATGGCCCTTTCCACCCCCGGCAGGGCCTGGACCTCTTCCAAGGGAATACGCTGAGTGTCTCCAATTACGTGGACTTCGGTCACTTGCCGGGTGACGCCTTCGTACTGGGCTAGATGTAAACGGATCCCCTCAAAGCGGGAGAAATAATCTTTGATTTTTTCGAATTCCGGACTGTCAGGGGTGATCTCCGGTTTAAGGATAACAATCATTTCTTACACGCCTCCTCCAAAGATTTAACTTCTAATACTTACGCGAATTGTAGAAATTACAAGCCCCTTTTGAAAAAAATTTTTCCCGTTAATTTCGGAAATTAAAAACTCCAGTGACCTAGAGAGAGGAAAACTTCATTAGAATTAAAAAATCGGGTTAAAAAAAGGTGAGCGGGAGGGGTTGGGAGTTGAGGTTGAAGATGGTCTGAGGGTGAATTTGTTAAGAATCTTACCTATAGAGGAGGGTGGTATGGATATGCGAAAGTTATGGTTAGGGGTCTCTTTAGGTGTTTTCCTTTTGTTTTTGGGGGCTTGTACCCAAGAATCAGCGGAGCGCCGTGCCCAGGTGATCAAGCCCCCGGTGGTGGCCCCGGGAGCAAAATATGTGGGGGCGGAGACCTGCTTAGAATGCCACGAGGATTATGCCGCAGACGCTAAGCATAACGTCCATCTCCGACTGGCGGATTTCGAAGCTCCGGGCTACGCCAAGGGCTGTGAAGGGTGTCATGGCCCCGGATCTAAGCACGTGGAGGCCATGCAGGAAGACGAGACTGAAGCCGGACTCAAGGCCATCATTCGTTTTGGGGAAGAGGGCTTTGAGGGGGAAGAAGCCAGTGCGGTGTGCCTGACTTGTCACGCCGGTGGCGAGACCATGCACTTTGCCTTCTCCGCCCATTTTGAAAACGAGGTGGCCTGTTCGGATTGTCACAAGGTTCACGGCAACCCCCGGGAGGCCCTTCTAGCTAAAACTGAAAAGGACCTTTGTGCCTCTTGCCATCGGGATGTGATGGCCAAGTTCTATTTACCCTCCCGCCATCCGGTAAAAGAAGGCCACCTTATGTGCTCCGACTGTCATAATGCTCATGGTACAGGCAATCCGGTGCCTGGTATGATTCGCACTGAAGAACGGCTCAATGACCTTTGTCTCAAGTGCCATACCCGTTATCAAGGCCCCTTTGTCTTCGAGCACGAGCCTGTGGTGGAAGACTGCACCATTTGCCATGATGCTCACGGTTCGGTGGCCAACAACCTCCTCAAGCAGAACGAGCCCTTCCTCTGCATGCAGTGTCACGAAGTCCACTTCCACGCCACGCGCTTGGCAGATACGCGGACCCCTTATGATCCGGCGGGAGATATCGAAAGCGATGCTCGAGCCAACGTGCCCGGTCCCTTCGTTTCACCCCATCAGAGGGCCTGGGCGCAAGCCTTCCTAACCAAGTGTACCCAGTGTCACCAACAGGTCCACGGCTCCGACTTTCCTTCTCAGAGCGTCCCTGGTCAGGGCCGGATGCTGACCAGGTAAAGGGGGGCGAAGATGAAGAAAGAAAATAAACCTTTAGGAGGTGCCTATATGAGATGGCTTAGCTTAGTCTTAGGTTTAATGTTGGCCTTTTTTGCGGGTTCGGCCCTAGCCGAGGAAAAACCTTATGAAGTTAGTATAAGTGTAGGGGCCTCGGGGAACGACTATGACGACGAGGCCAGCCGAGCTGCCGAGTATGAGAGCCGGGTGGAGAAGGACAGCACCTGGTATCTTTCCGGCGAGGGCCGGCTTGAGCAGGGGAACCTTCTGCTCCGTTTCCATGGTACTTACATTGATGGTGACGACCAAGAATATGGCTTGGGGTTGGATTGGGCCCGCTATTTGGGCTTAAAGAGTAAGTACCATCGGTTCTTCCATCGCTTGGATCATGATCGTTTGGAAAACTTACTGGCCCATTCCTTTGGCCATTCCGGTGGAGGCAAAGAAAACACCAATGGAGCTTCGGCTTATGTAACGCATACCGATTTGAGCCTAGAGGAGGAATTTGGGATCACCCGTTCGGAGTGGAAAAACAATATCATTTTCAGATTACCTTCCCTTCCAGGCTTAAAAGTGGGCTTTGATTATCGTTACGAGACCCGCAAAGGTTTTGATCAGGCCCGGACTCTCTCCAAGTGTTCAGGCTGTCACGTGGTGGCCATGACCAAACAGATTGCGGAATTTACCAATGAATATGTGCCTTACCTGGAGGCTCGTTTGGGCAAGTGGACCTTCCGCTATAGTTTCCTTTACCGGAATTTTGGGGCTAGCAGTGATGTGCCCACCAATCTTTATCTGAACGCCGAAGGTCCCGGAAACGATAATGGAGCTGGCACCATAAATCCCTCTCACGGTTTTGAAAGCCGTCTCCTTTACGATTATTCTTCGGGTGAACTTCCTTTTGCCCGCACCCCGGATTCTGAAAAATGGATGCACAGTTTTAAGGCCAAATGGGAGCCGGTTTCTAGCCAGGTCTGGAGTTTTGGCCTAGTAGCCTCTCAGAACAAGAACAAGAGCTCCAATGACGCCGAAGGCGGCTTAGGGATCCTTTATGGGGATGCCGGGGAGGAGCTAGAGCAAGAGTATTCCGCCTTTACCGGGAACTGGCACTGGCGCATTAATCGACGCTGGAGCTTGACAGCTCGAGCCAAACTCTATGATATGGACGCCGACGATGTAACCCTCAATTACGTAAACGTAAAAGGGACCACTACTTACGCTCCTATTACTCAAAATGATACTCCTTTGGATCCCAACGAGTTTTTTACCTATAATAGGGAATCGGCTTATGACGAAGACGGTTTTTCCTTCAACTTGGATCTAGCTTGGCGTTATAGCCGGGCCCTGAAGTTCCGTTTTGGCTATGAATTAGAGTATGAGGATCGGGAGAATGCCGAAGCCCACGATGTGACGGATGATACTACCACCCATACCTTTAAACTAGGGGCTACTTGGCGGGCTATGCCTGGTCTTAAACTAAAAGCTGATTATCGCTTTGTTTATGTAGATGATCCCAAACTACATCTTAAGGCCGCGGATCCGGCTTCAGCCCTTGATCCCACTCCCGGTGATTTTACCGATAACAATGCCGACCTAGAGGCAGGAACTTATAACCGTTCTTATCCTCCTGCCCCTGCCTGGACCGAATCTTCAATCTATGAATATTTGGTATACGAACGCCGCACCAAAGATCTTTCGGCAGAGCCTGAATACGTGCATGATTTTGCTCTGAAAGGCGATTGGGGGCTTACCCCTTATGCCGCTTTAGCTTTCCATGGACGGTTCAAATGGGCTGAGAATACTGAGACCGATGGTTACGATTGGGAGCAAAATTTGATCTCGGCCGGAATTAACCTGGCCTTAACGCCCTCGCAGAAATTGGCCTTTAATCTCGGCTATGAATTCTTTTACGATGAGTATACGGCCATGATGTGTTCGGCCCTTTACCATGGCTGAGCGGGCCACGTGATGAGCCCCCGTGTGGGGTCTGCTTGCGATGAGCTTGACTGGGAAAATGTGGCCCATACTTTCTACGCTTCTTTGATGGCGCAAGTCTTAGAAAAACTTGAGATTTCGGCTACTATCAGCTATACCCTGGCGGAAGCTGAATTGGATTCTCCGGGATTTTCTCCTCAGCCGCCGTTTGTAATAGACGGTACCGGTCTAGCTTATGATCCCTCCCTCATGAACGAGGCGGATGAGTATTCCGATCTGGACTATTCCATGCTGGAGCTAGAGCTTACTGGTACCTATAAGATTACCGACAACCTCTCTTTTACCCTCAATTACTGGTACAGCGACTTTGATGACGATGAACCCTACGTTTATGGTGATCTCGAAGGCGACGCTTACAGCCTTACCGGATTCCTGACCTGGAGTTTCTAGCGCGCGGCGCTCAAACCCACACCTTCCTCGGGGGCGGGCTTCTGGCCCGCCCTTTTTATTTGGGCTAGGGGCGGTTTCAAATTCCTGGGGCTTTCAAATCCCCATTTAATAGGTGAGCCAAGCTTCTGTTTTCCCCAAGCTTTCTCTTAAAGGTTTTGGACTTGTTTTAGGATTTAGCTTTTGCTAAAAGATAGACATGTTGAGATGGAAAGTCGTAGGGCTTTTCTTGGCGTATCTAGGGCTCTGGATGGCGATAGCTAGTGCAGGAACCGAGAAGGCCTCTAATCAGACTGTAGAACAAGCTTGGGGCAGATTGCTCCAAGAGAATAATGCCCGGTTGCGGTATCTGACTTCTCAGGTTCTTAAAATGGCGGAGCAGTCTCAAGAACTTCTTAAAGCTCTAAAAGAGCCCCCCTCTTCGGATTGGGAAAGGGCCTTACAGGAAATGAAAGACGAGATCGAACATTTGCGTCTTCAGGTACAGCTTTTGACCAAGGCCCTCTTGGCGCTGGTGGGGCTAGGGGCGCTTTGGCTTATCTTTTCCTTTTGGCGGTCTCGTTCCCGTTCCCGCTACCGAAGCTTGCGGTTCTAAACCCATTTGACACTTACGATCTTGGAGACCCCTTTTTCTTCCATGGTGACCCCGAAAAGGGCGTCGGCTATCTCCATGACCTGGGGGTTATGGGTGACCAGGATGATCTGGGAGTATTGACGCAGGCGTTTTAGGAGGGTGTTAAATTTCAGGGTGTTGCTTTCGTCCAAAGGGGCGTCCACTTCGTCCAGGATACAAAAGGGTCCGGGTTTTACTAGATAGAAAGAAAAAAGGACGGCTAGGGCGCAGAGGGCCTTTTCGCCTCCGGAAAGCAGGGCTAAGTGTTTTACCGGTTTTCCAGGGAGCTTGACCTTGAGATCTAACCCGGCTTTTAGAGGGTCTTCGGAATCGGTAAAGATTAATTCGGCTCGTCCCCCTTCAAAAAGCAAAGGAAAGACCTCCGCCAGCTTTTGATTGGCGGCTTTTAGGGCCTCTTCGAGTCGCCGGCGGCTTTCTTCATCTAGTCGCTGGCGGGCCTTTTCTAAATCGCGGAGGCTTTGAAGAAGGTCTTCCTTTTGTTCCAGTAAGAAGTGATAGCGCTCTTTTACCCGGGCCAATTCCTCTTGAGCCGCAAGGTTTACCGCTTGAAACTGGGCTAATTTTTCCCGGGCTTCCGCTATTTCCCTTTCAATGGTCTCAAGCTTTCCTTGCGGAGGACGATTCCGCACAAAGTCTTCAAGGTCAGTCCCTAAATTCTCTTGGGCCTCGCGCCGCAAATGTTCCAGGGTTAGCTGGGCCTCGGCTAGGTCCAGTTCCAGACGGTGGATCTTTTCCCGGAGGCGCTCCCGATCTTTTTCTAGGGCCTTGCCTTCTTGCTCCAGCCCTTCCAGCTGTTCTTGAGTCTCCCGCAAGGCCCTTTCCAAGGCCTCTTTTTCTTTCTCCAAGCCGGCTTTCTTTTTCTCTACCTCCCGGCGCTCTTCTTTTTCTTTCTGCAGCCTTCCTCTAACGAACGCCAGTTCGTCCTCCAAGAGCCTTTCTTGTTGAGTTATCTGTCTCAGCCGCTCCTGACTTCGGCGTAAATTTTCTTCGAGCTCCTTCTGGCGTTTGGACAACCATTTCAGCCTTTCCGATAACTCCGAAAGACGTCGGCCCTTTTCCCGCAGGCCCTTTTCCCCTCGCTCTAGCTCCTTTTTAAGGCTCTGGAACTCCCCTCGACTTGCTTCTTCTTCCTTAAGGAGGCCCTTAAGGCCCTCCGAAAGCTCCTCCACCTTTTGACGGCAACTTTCAAGCTCGGACTCGAGTTTCTGTTTTTGTTCCTGGGCCAGACGTCTTTCTTGCCACCAAAGCTCTTCTCTTCTCTGGAGACGCTCCCGGGCTAAGCGCAGGCCCTGAGTCTCTTGCCGCAGCCCCCGGATCTCCTTCTCCAGGGCTTCCCGGGCCTTTCTTGTCTTTTTCAATTCCTCCTCCAACTCCCTTTTTTCAGCCTCAAGGGTCTTGATCTCCGAGATTTTGGCTTCCCAAAGCCTTCTTTGGGTGGCTATTTCTTCTTCCAGCTCTTCTAACCTTTTTTGGATCCGGAGGAGCCCGGGGGTTTCTTGAGAGGACAGATAAAGAAACCCTAGGGGATCCCAAAGGGCCTTGCTCTTAGGCCAGTAACAAAGATGGTCTGGAAAAGGGGCCTTCATCTCCCCTTCTTCTATTTTTAGCCTTGAAATCGCCTCTTTTAATCTTTCTAAAGTTTGGGGAGTTTTCCAATATAAGCCAGAAGCCGGGGGTGGGTCTTGAAGCGCCGAAGAATCGGTGGCCACCGGAAAAGAAAGACGCTCCCTTAACCAGATCTCCACCGCCTCCAGCTTCTCTTCTGGCACTTCAAGGATCTCGGCCAGGATCTTTTTTTCAGTAAGGCCTTTTTTAGAGGCCTTCGGGAGCTGTTGCTCCCATAAAGACCGC
>JALWWR010000186.1:0-545 GCA_026993045.1 Thermodesulfatator sp. | reverse complement strand
CTCCGGAGCTCGAGCTCTCTTTGCTGGCTTTCGGCTTGTTTACGGGCCCTTTCATCCTCTAGGGCCTTCCTTTTTTCTTCTAGGATCCTTTGTTTTTCCTCAAGGCGTGCGAGTTCCCTCTCAAGAGTTTCTCCCCGGGCCTTTAATTCCTTTTCTTTCTGGAGTAGTTTTTCCTTTTGGTGCTCAAGCTCTTGGTATTCTTGAGACCAAAGGGCTTCTTTTTTTTCAAATTCTTTAAGGGCGGACTTTAGCTTTTCTTTCTGCTGTCTTTGGAATTCCAACCTCTCTTTAAGGCTTAAAAAGGCCTTTTCTTTCTCGCGAAAGCGTCTTTCAGCCGCTTGGAGCCTTTTCTGCAACTCTAGCTGGACCTTTTGGGCCTCTTTAAAGGCCTGCTCTTCTTCTTCCAGGACTTTTTTCAGGCCCTCTTCTTCGGACCGGAGGTGGGCCAATTCCTTCTTTCCCTTGGCCAGAGTTTCTTCGGTGGTCTCTCGACGGGCCTTTTCCCTCTCAAGCCGTTTGGCAATCTCGGATTCTTCGCGATACAA
>JALWWR010000185.1 GCA_026993045.1 Thermodesulfatator sp. | reverse complement strand
CAATTTGGGTTGTCCGGCGCGCAAGATTGTAAGCCGCGGGGCTGGAGCGGCCCTGCTGCGGGATCCAGACCGGCTAACGGCCTGCGCCCAAGCCTTGGTGGAGGCCTCCAAAGAGACCGGGATCCCCGCCTCCGCCAAGTTTCGTCTGGGTTGGGACCAGGACCAAATGGAAACCCTGGCCGAAAGACTCCTAAAAGCCGGTATCAGGATCTTGGTCCTCCACGCCCGTCTGGCCTGTGAGGGCTTTTCGAGGCCCGCCCGTTGGGACCGCATCCGGGACTTGAGACTTAGGTTTGAAGGGGAGGCCTGGGTGGTAGGTAACGGTGACCTTAAGACCTGGGAGGATATCCCACGCATGTTTTCGGAGACCGGCTGTCAGGCCGTAATGGTGGGCCGGGCCGCCCTTAAAAATCCCTGGATCTTTAAGGAATATGCCCAACGCCAGCACCTAAGAACTTCTCTGTCCGAGAGGGTCTCTCTGGTGGAGGAACTGCTTTCTTTAATGCTGGAACTTTTCCCAGCCCCTATCGCTACCCAAAAGATCAAGGCCTTCCTGCCCCAGATCTTCAAGGGCCTTCCCCATCGAAAAAGATTCCTCCCGGCCCTCCTTAAGGCCCCGGACCATGTTATCTTAACTAAAGAATTGTGTCGATGGAGGGAGGATTATGAAAGCCTTACGGGCCCAGCGGATATTGATGGGGCTCATCCTGCTTTTCGCCTTAATCCTTCAACATAAAGGAAAGGGCTGGGGAGAATACCTCGTCTGGTTCGTGGCCTTAATGGCCATTTTTTCAGGAATTATAAACTTTTGTCCTTCAGAATGGTTCTTCCGGAAACTATTTAAGGAGTAGGGGGCAACGCCCCCTACTCCTTAAAAGGGTAGCTCCGGCACCAGGCCGCCCTTTACCTCCGGGGTCTTTTCCTGGGCCTTTAGATCGTAGTAGACCCGACCAGTGCCCGCCGGGATGAGGCGACCGATAATGACGTTTTCTTTGAGTCCCCGCAGGTAATCCACCTTCCCGGCCAGAGAGGCGTCGGTAAGCACCCGGGTGGTCTCTTGGAAAGAGGCCGCCGAGAGCCAGCTTTCCGTAGAAAGAGAGGCCTTGGTAATACCCAGAACCACCGGCTCGGCCACCGCCGGCCGTCCTCCCTGGGCCAAGACCTTTTCGTTTTCTTCCTCAAAGACTTGCCGATCTACTAACTCCCCAATCATAAAGGAAGTATCCCCGGCCTCCCGGATCTTTACCTTCTTTAACATCTGGCGCACGATGACCTCGAAGTGCTTGTCGTTGATGCGCACCCCCTGCAAACGGTAGACCTCTTGGATCTCTTCCACCAAGAACTTGGCCAGCTCCTTAATACCTTTAACCCGTAAGATATCGTGAGGATTGGGGGAACCCTCAATCAACGGGTCTCCGGCTCGGATATAATCTCCCTCTTGCACCGCCAGATATTTCCCTTTAGGGACTAGATATTCCTTGGCCTCGCCAATCTCGGGTTTGACCACGATCTTCCTCTTCCCTTTCATCTCTTTCTCAAAAATGACTTCCCCTTCGATCTCGCTAATGATGGCGTAATCTTTGGGCTTGCGGGCCTCAAAGAGCTCCGCCACCCGGGGCAGACCTCCGGTAATATCTTTGGTCTTGATGGTCTCCCGGGGAATCTTAGCGATAACGTCTCCGGCTTCCACGTAATCGCCCTCTTGAACCATAAGGATGGCCCCCACCGGGAGGAGATACCGGGCCTGTCCCTTACCGGAAGGGAGTTTCTTGGTCCGGCCCCGTTCATCTTTTATGGAGATACGAGGACGGTAATCGGTAAGCTTATATTCCCGCACGATAATACTCACCTTTCCAGTAATGGGGTCGGTCCTTTCGTCCACCGTAACCCCGTCGATAATGTCTCCAAACTTCACTTTACCGGAGACTTCGGTGATTACCGGGTTGGTGAAGGGGTCCCACTCCACCAAGAGATCTCCAGGTTTTACCTCCTGGTCTTCTTCCACCAGGATTTTGGCCCCGTAAACCACTGGGTAGCGTTCCTTTTCACGGCCATCTGGGGCCACCACCGCGATCTCCCCCTGGCGGTTGAGGACTACCAAGGCCCCGTCTCGGCCCCGCACCGTGCGCAGATTGATAAACTTGACCTTCCCTTGGGTCTGGGCCCGGTGTTCACTCTGCTCCACAGCCCGGCTGGCAGTTCCTCCAATGTGGAAGGTCCGCATGGTGAGCTGAGTGCCGGGCTCCCCGATAGACTGAGCCGCAATCACCCCTACAGCCTCTCCTACCTCCACCAGCCTTCCGGTGGCCAGATCTCGGCCGTAACACTTGGCGCACAGCCCATGCCGGCTCTGACAGGTAAGGACCGAACGGATAGCCACCTTCTCGATTCCAGCCTCCCGCAGCTTGCGCACCCCTTCCTCGTCAATCTCTTCGTTGGCCGGAATCAAGACCTCTCCAGTCAGGGGATCCACAATATCTTCCAAGGCCACCCGTCCAAAGACTCGGTCCCACACCGGCTCCATAATCTCTCCGGCCTCAATCAAGTGGCCCACTTCGATCCCGTCGATGGTCCCACAATCTTCTTCTACAATGGTGCAGTCCTGAGCCACGTCCACCAGACGACGGGTAAGGTATCCGGCGTTGGCGGTCTTCAAGGCCGTGTCCGCCAACCCCTTACGGGCCCCGTGGGTGGAGACGAAGTATTCTAAGACCGAAAGTCCCTCTCGGAAGTTGCTCTTAATGGGGGTCTCAATGATCTCCCCGGAGGGCTTGGCCATCAGGCCCCGCATACCCGCTAACTGCCGGATCTGGTCAATAGAACCCCGGGCCCCGGAGTAGGCCATGATATAAACCGGGTTCATACTGGGCCCTATTACCTTTTCCCCGTTAGGCCCCACGTACTCGCTGGTCTCCATCTCCCGGATCATCTCCTGGGTGACCTTTTCGGTGGCCGCGGCCCAGATGTCCACGGTCTTGTTGTAACGCTCACCATCCGTGATCAGACCCTCTTGGTATTGCTTCATGATCTCTTGGACCTTCTTTTCGGCCTCCTCCAAGATGGCAGCCTTTTTCTTGGGGATGGTGAGATAGTCCACGCATATGGAAAGACCGGCCTCGGTGGCCAGCTGATACCCCAGATCCTTCATCCGGTCCGCAAAGATCACCGTCTTCTTGGGACCGGCCAGGCGATAAGAAAGATCCACCAACTTCTGGAGTTCTTTTTTGCGTAGGGGTTTGTTGTACTCTTCAAAAGGAATCTCCTCAGGCACAATGGTGGAAAAGACCATCCGCCCGGCAGTGGTCTCAAGGAGCTTGCCGTTCATCCGGACCTTGATCTTGGCCTGGAGATCCAAGGCCCCTTCCTGATAGGCCAAAATCACCTCTTCCCGATCTTTGAAGACCCGCCCTTCACCCTTAGCGAAGGGGCGATCTAGGGTCATATAGAAGATCCCCAGCACCATGTCCTGGGTGGGATAGACTACCGGGATGCCGCTTGCCGGAAGCAGAATGTTGTTGGTGGAAAGGAGGAGGACCCGGCATTCCGTCTGGGCCTCCACCGAAAGGGGAACGTGCACCGCCATCTGGTCCCCGTCAAAGTCCGCGTTATAGGCCACACAGACTAGGGGATGGAGCTGGATGGCCTTGGTGTCGATGAGCACCGGCTCAAAGGCCTGAATGCCTAAACGGTGAAGAGTGGGGGCCCGATTGAGCATCACCGGAAACTCTTTAACAATCTCTTCCAGGGCGTCCCAGACTAAAGGGTCTTCTTGTTCCACCAGCTTCTTGGCGGTCTTAATGGTGGTGGCGTAGCCGTTTTTTTCAAGCCAGTGATAAATAAAAGGTTTGAAGAGCTCTAAGGCCATCTTCTTGGGCAGTCCACATTGGTGCATCCGAAGCTCCGGTCCGGCCACGATCACCGAACGGCCGGAAAAATCTACCCGTTTTCCCAAGAGATTCTGCCGGAAACGCCCTTGTTTGCCCTTGAGCATGTCCGAAAGGCTCTTAAGAGGCCGCCGGTTGGGACCGGTCACCGGACGCCCGCGGCGACCGTTATCAAAGAGGGCGTCCACCGCCTCCTGAAGCATCCGCATCTCGTTCCGGATGATTACCTCCGGGGCGTCTAGATCCATAAGCCTTTTAAGACGGTTGTTCCGGTTGATAACCCGGCGATAAAGATCGTTAAGGTCCGAAGTAGCGAAACGGCCCCCTTCCAAGGGCACCAAAGGCCGAAGTTCCGGCGGAATGACCGGCAGGACTTCTAGAATCATCCATTCGGCCTTGTTCCCGGAGGTCCGCAAGGCCTCTACAATTCGTAGCCGTTTCCCGAGCTTCTTGCGCCGGGCCTCGCTCTTGGTCCTCTGCATCTCCTCCCGGATCTCTTGTGAAAGCTCTTCCAGGTTCAGCTCCCGGAGGATCGCTCGGATGGCCTCGGCCCCCATGCCTACCCGGAACTTTTCTCCATGTTTTTGACGCAGGACCTGAACCTGCTCCTCCGTAAGGACCTTACAAACCGGAATCTCGGGCACTTCACTTTCCACCACGATATAACGCTCGAAATAAAGGACCCCTTCCAGCTCTTTCAAAGTCAAATCGAGAAGGGACCCTATCTTGCTGGGGACACTTCGTAGGTACCAGATATGGGCTACCGGGGCCGCCAGCTCGATGTGTCCCATCCGTTCACGCCGCACTTTGCTTTGGATAACCTCCACCCCGCATTTCTCACAGATCACGCCCCGGTGTTTCATGCGCTTGTATTTGCCGCAAAGACACTCGTAATCCTTTACCGGGCCGAAGATCTTGGCACAAAAGAGCCCGTCCCGCTCCGGTTTCAAGGTCCGATAATTGATGGTCTCCGGCTTTTTGACCTCTCCGTGACTCCACTCCCGGATCTTTTCCGGAGAGGCCAGGCCCAAACGGATGGCCTTGATGCTAGCCGGATCTTTAGGTTTGGCAAAATAGGAGAAAAGTTCCTCCATGAGCTAACACCTCCTTGAGAGCTTAAAAAATTTCCTTGAGGGCCGGAGCCCCAAACTAAATTTAGCCCTCCTTTAAAAGGCTAGTCTTCCAAGGTTTCTACGTCTAAGCAAAGACCCTGCAATTCCTTCACCAAGACTTTAAAGCTTTCAGGAAGTCCGGGCTCCAAGAAATTGTCTCCTTTCACGATCTTCTCATACATCCGGGTCCTTCCCGTAACATCGTCGCTCTTCACGGTAAGGAACTCCTGCAGGGCGTAGGCCGCCCCATAGGCCTCCATGGCCCAGACTTCCATCTCGCCCAGACGCTGACCCCCAAATTGGGCCTTACCGCCCAAAGGCTGCTGGGTAATGAGAGAGTAGGGCCCGGTGGAACGGGCGTGGATTTTATCGTCCACTAGGTGATGAAGCTTTAGCATATACATATACCCCACGGTTACCGGCTCGCGGAAAGGTTCCCCGGTCAAACCGTTATAAAGCACGGTCTGGCCGGTCTCATTAAGGCCGGCCTCCCGCAACCAGGCCTTGATATCCGGGTCCTTGGCCCCGTCAAAGACCGGCGTGGCCACCGGAATACCCTCGGCCAAGGCCTGAGCCATATCTAAAATTTCTTCCGGGCTCTTGCTCTCCACCAGTTGCTGGTATTCTTCTTCCGAAAAAAGCTTCTTAAGCAGGTCTTTGATGGCTTCTACTTGGTGTCTTTCAGCCAGTTGGGCCAACTTCTTTCCCAGCTCTTTACAGGCCCAACCCATATGAGTCTCTAAGACCTGTCCGATATTCATACGGGAGGGCACTCCCAAGGGAGAAAGGACCATGTCCACCGGAGTCCCGTCCGGCAAAAAGGGCATGTCCTCGATGGGCACCACCTTGGAAATGACGCCCTTATTTCCATGACGGCCCGCCATCTTGTCTCCAGGCTGAAGCTTGCGTTTCATGGCCACGTAGACCTTGACCACCTTTAGCACCCCTGGAGGAAGCTCGTCTCCTTTGGTAAGACGGGCCCGACGTTTCTCAAATTCGTGTACAATCTGGGCCTTGCGGGCCTCAAAGTTCTTGAGCACCTCCTCCAAAGAGGCCTTGACTTTTTTGGGGGCAATCTCTCGCAAGCGGTTCCAAGGAATCTCTTCCAGGATCTCCCGGGTAATGACCGCCCCTTTGGCTATAATCTCTCGGCCTTCAGAGTCTTGGTAACCGGCCGCCGCCTTCTCGCCCACCAAAAGATCTTCCAAGATCTTGAGGGTAGAGCGTCTCAAGATCTCCAGATAATCGGCCTCGTCTTTGTCCAGCCGGGCCTTCTTGAGGGCCTCTTCTTGCTGGGCCCGGAGGTCTTTCTCAATCCCCCGGCGCGTGAAGACCTTGGTGTCGATCACGATCCCCTCGATCCCCGCCGGCACCCGCAGCGAAGTGTCCTTCACGTCACTGGCCTTCTCCCCAAAGATAGCCCGCAAGAGCTTCTCTTCCGGGGTAAGCTGCACCTCTCCTTTGGGAGTGACTTTACCTACCAGGATGTCTCCCGGCCGAACATAGGCCCCGATCTTAACGATCCCGCTTTCGTCTAGGTTGGCCAGGGTGTCTTCCCCTACGTTAGGGATGTCCCGGGTGATTTCTTCCCGCCCTAACTTGGTCTCCCGGGCCACACATTCAAACTCCTCGATATGGACCGAGGTATAGACATCGTCTCGGACCAAACGTTCGGAAATTACAATAGAGTCCTCAAAGTTATAGCCCCGCCAGGGCATAAAGGCCACCAGCACGTTTTTCCCCAAGGCCAGCTCCCCTCGATCGGTGGAAGGACCGTCTGCTAGGACCTGACCCTTTTTCACCCGCTGGCCGGGTTTCACTCGCGGTTTTTGGCCAAAGGTGGTATTCTGATTGGACCGCTGCCATTTAAGGAGATTGTAGATCTTGACCTCCGGAAACCCTCCGTTTTCCGAGTCGTAGCGCACCACAATCCGGGTGGAGTCCACATCCTCCACTACCCCATCCTTTTCGGCCAGGATCACCAGGCCCGAGTCCCGGGCCGCAATCTTTTCCATCCCGGAGCCCACTAACGGGGCCTCGGCCCGCAGGAGAGGCACCGCCTGCCGTTGCATGTTGGAACCCATAAGGGCCCGGTTGGCGTCGTCGTGCTCCAGGAAAGGAATGAGAGAGGAGGATACGCTTACCACCTGCGCCGGCACCAGATCCACCAGGTCCACCTCTTCCCGCCGAGCCATGACAAACTCGTTTCCTTTTCGGGCTGGCACGATCTCGTCCAAAATAGTCCCGTCCCGGTCGATGCGGATGGTGGACTGGGCGATTACCAGATCCTTTTCTTCCGCCGCATTTAGGTAGATGACCTGGTTGGTCACTTTACCCTTCTTAACCAGCCGGTAAGGGGTTTCCAAAAATCCGTAAGGATTGGCCCGGGTATAGGTCGCCAAAGAGACGATAAGGCCGATATTCGGGCCCTCGGGGGTCTCAATGGGGCAGATCCGTCCGTAGTGGGAGGGATGTACGTCGCGCACCTCAAAGCCCGCCCTCTCCCGGGTAAGTCCTCCGGGGCCTAAAGCCGAAAGACGCCGCTTGTGGGTGATCATAGACAAGGGGTTGGTCTGATCCATAAACTGCGAAAGCTGCCCCTGGGCAAAAAACTCCTTCAAGGCCGCGGAAACGGGTTTAGGATTGATCAAGTCGTTAGGCATGAGAGCCTCTACGTCCTGGAGGGTCATCCGTTCCTTAACGGCCCGTTCCATCCGCACCAGACCTACCCGATACTGATTTTCCACCAACTCTCCCACCGAGCGCACCCGCCGGTTGCCCAGGTGATCGATGTCGTCCCCCTCGCCCTGAGTCTCCTTGAGCCGGATCAGCTCCTTAAGAATGGCCAAGACATCTTCTTTGGTAAGGATGCGCTGGGTAATAGGGATATCCAGCCCCAAACGAAGATTGATCTTGTAGCGTCCCACCTCTGAAAGATCATAGGTCTCGGGATCAAAAAAGAGGGAGCGGAAGTAAGGCTCCGCCACCTCTAAGGTGGCCGGACTGGAAGGACGCATCTTTTTATAGATCTCGATCAAGGCCTCTTCCCGACTCTTGGCCTTGTCCAAGGCCAGGGTGTCCCGCAAGGCCCGGGTGTAACAGTGCACGTCCATATAAAGACACTCTACTTCCTGGATCCCAAGCTCTCGCAACTTTTCCAGAATCTCGCGGGTGATCTCCTGGTTGCAAGCCACTAGCACTTCCCCGGTCTCCGGATCCACCACATCTTGGGCCGCAATACGCCCTATGAACTCTTCTTCCAAAACCGGTACCCGAGTCACCCCGGCTTCTTGCAGTTTTCTCAAAGCGGCTTTGGTAATCTTGCGGCCGGCCTTAACAATCACCTCGCCCGTCTCGGGATGCACAATATCTAAAGAGACCTTCTGGGTAAGAAAGACCTCGGGGTTGATCTCTTTTTCAATCCTTTCCGGATAGATAAAGAACTTCTCCCGGGGATAGAAAAAGTTTAAGATCTCTTCTTCCGAAAGCCCCATGGCCTTAAGAAAAGTAGTGGCGGTGAAGTTCTTACGGCGATCGATTCGGGCCAGAAGGCGCCCCCGGTGGTCATACTCGAAATCCAGCCAAGAGCCTCGGACCGGGATGATCCGGGCCGTATAAACGATCTTTCCAGCGTGGGCCTTGCCCTTGTCATGGGCAAAAAAGACCCCGGCGGAGCGCTGAAGCTGGTTCACCACTACCCGTTCCGTGCCGTTAACGATAAAACGTCCGTCCTCGGTCATAAGGGGCACGGTGCCAAAGAAGATCTCCTGTTCCTTAATATCCCGAATATTGCGGGTCTCGGTGTCTGGGTCTACATCGTAGGTGATGAGCCGGACCCGGAGCTTCATCAAGGCCTCATAGGTCAAGCCCTTTTCCCTACATTCCTCCGGAGTGTATTCCGGCGGCAGAATCTCATAATCTACGAATTCCAGCTCCGCCGTGCCGGTAAAATCTCTGATAGGAAAGACTTCCTTAAGGGCTGCCTGGATCCCCTTGTCCTTTCGAGCTCCCGGGGCCACCCCCATTTGCAAGAATTCGGCGTAAGACTGCTTGGGAAGAGAGATCAGATACGGCACTTCCATAGGGGGTTTGACCTTGCCGAAATTCTTGCGAATCCTTCCCGGAATAATGAGCGGAGTTTCCATAAGCCTCGATCGCCTCCCTTTGAAAATTTTCAAACACAAGAAGGGCTTTCCCCTTTCCGGGAAAAGCCCTCTCTTTTTAGCTCAAGGTTTAGTAATAATTTTACTTGATTTCTACCTTGGCGCCAACGGCTTCGAGTTTCTTTTTGATCTCCTCGGCCTCTTCTTTGGAGACCCCTTCTTTGACGGGCTTAGGAGCGCCTTCCACCAAGTCCTTGGCCTCCTTGAGGCCTAAACCGGTAATAGCCCGCACCTCTTTAATGACCTGGATCTTGTTGCCTCCCACATCGGCTAGAATAACGTCAAACTCGGTCTTTTCCTCCGCCGGAGCGGCCTCAGCCCCCGGAGCCGCCCCCGGAGCCGCGGCTACCGCCGCTACCGGAGCGGCCGCGCTTACCCCAAATTTTTCCTCTAACTCTTTAATAAATTCCGAAAGTTCAAGTACACTCATGTTGGCAATAAATTCGATTACTTCCTCTTTAGTTACCGCCATGATCTCTCCTCCTTAGACTTCGTTTTTACTTATTAGCCCCCTTGGGCCTTTTTCTCCTCAATAGCCTTAAGGACGCAAAGAAAAGAGCGCAGCACATTGGCCAAAAGCTGCACCAACTGGGCCGGAGGCGCCTGAAGAAGTCCCAAGAGCTGGGCCAGGAGCACCTCTCGCGGCGGAAGTTTGGCCAAGGCCTCAATACCTTTGGCCTCCATAGGCTTGCCTTGGAGGGCCCCGCCTCGTAAAATCAAGGCCTCGTGCTCCTTGGCAAATTCCGATAGCACCTTGGCGATAGCCACCGGATCCTGATAGGCAATGGCCACCCCCGTGGGACCTTCAATGAAATCCCGAATAGGTTCCGCCGGAGTGCCCTCCGAGGCCAAGCGCAGCAGGGTGTTTTTTACTATCCGATACTCAGCCCCGGCCTCCCGCAAGTTTTTCCGGAGCTCGTTACTCTCCGCTACCGTCAAACCGTGAAAAGAGGTCACAAAAACCGCCTGGGCCTGGGCGAATTTTTCCCGCAAATCTTTTACCAAAGCCTCTTTTTGGGCTCGCGTAAGCACCTCCGTCCTCCTTATTCAAGAAATTAATCGTTGACGAAGGCCACCCTTCGTCTCCGCAGGCCGGCTTACACCGTTTAAATGCCTATGGCATACCTGCTATCTCAGACCCAGGGCAACCTCCCCAAGGGAGGGAAAACCCTGAGACTTAAGCCTGATATTTTTCCACCAGATTACGTACTTCCGCCGGGTCCACCTTTATCCCCGGCCCCATAGTGGTGGAAAGGGTCACGCTTTTAATATACTGCCCTTTGGCCGCCGAGGGCTTGGCCCGCAAAAGGGCGTCGAAAAAAGCCGCCAGATTCTCCAAAATCTTTTTCTCTCCAAAAGAGACCTTCCCTACAGGGACGTGCACCACTCCGGCCCGGTCCACCTTAAAGTCCACCTTTCCGGCCTTGATCTCCTTGACCGCCCGGGCCACATCAAAGGTCACCGTCCCGGTCTTGGCGCTGGGCATAAGACCCCGCGGCCCCAGGATCTTTCCGATCCGCCCCACCAAAGGCATCATATCCGGCGTGGCTACAGCCTTGTCAAAATCAAGCCAGCCTTCTTGAATCTTCTGGATCAAATCCTCCGCCCCTACAAAATCCGCCCCAGCCTCCTGGGCCTCCTTGGCCTTGTCACCTTTGGCAAAGACCACTACCCGAGCCGACTTTCCCGTACCGTGGGGCAGCACCACCGAGCCCCTTACCATCTGATCCGCATGCCGGGGATCCACCCCCAGAACCACCGCCACATCCACCGTTTCGTCAAACTTGGCGTAAGCGTTCTCTAAAGCGAGTTTTACCGCCTCTTCAAAAGAATACCTCTTGGTCCGGTCGATCTTAGCTAAGGCCTGTTGGTATTTTTTCCCTTTCTTAGCCATCTCTCTCCCCTCAATCCACAATCTCTATCCCCATGCTTTTGGCTGTACCCTCTATCATGCGCATGGCAGCCTCTAGATTGGCCGCGTTCAGATCTTTCATTTTCATCTGAGCGATCTCTTCCACTTGTTTCCGGGTCACCTGCCCTACCCTCTCTTTCTTGGGATTGTGGGCCCCCTTCTCCACCCCGGCGGCCTTTTTCAAAAGCACCGAGGCCGGAGGAGTCTTCAGCTCAAAGGTGAAGGACCGATCGGCATAAACCGTAATCACCGCCGGGATAATCATACCTTCCTGACCCTTGGTCTTGGCGTTAAAGGCCTTACAAAACTCCATAATATTGACTCCGTATTGACCAAGGGCGGGACCCACCGGGGGAGCCGGATTAGCCTGCCCTGCCGGTAGCTGCAGTTTAATGACCCCTATAACTTTCTTCGCCATCCCTTTTCACCCCTTTAAATCTTTTGTACGTGTGCAAACTCTATCTCTACCGGCGTCTCACGGCCAAAAATACTCACCAACACCCGCACCTTCCCCTTATCAGGCTTGACCTCGTCCACTATCCCGTGGAAATTGGCAAAAGGCCCTTCCGTAATCCGTACCCGATCGCCAGGCATAAATTGATACCGTGGCTTGGGCTTGATCTCCTCTACCGAGATCTGCTCCAAAAATTTCCGGGCCTCCTCTTCCGAAAGAGGCACCGGTCTTCCGTCGCCCATTATCCCTACCACACCTTCGGCTTTTCGCAACACGGAAAAGACTTCTTCCCCCTCAGCACACTTCACCAGCACGTAGCCCGGATAAAAACGGCGGGAGACATGTTTTTCCGGGCTGAAGACCACCTCGATAATCTTTTCCGGGGGCACCACTACTTCTTCTAAGGCTTCCGAAAGGCCCTCGGCTTCAAAGACATGACGCAAATTCTCCTTTACCTCTTTTTCTTTTCCAGCCCAAACGTAAACTACGTACCAGTTTCCCATTTCTAATACACCAGCCACTGCACGATTTTAGAAAGGATGAGATCCACCAGCCCGAGGTAAAAGGCGATAAAAAGGGTAAAGGAAAGCACGGCCGCAGTGGTGGCCAAAGTCTGCTTGCGGGAGGGCCAGGTGATCTTTTTAAACTCTACTTTCACTTCTTTTAAATATTGGATCCCGCGGCCCAGCCAACCTTGCTCATTTAGATCCCTTAAATAAGTGACTTTACCCTCTGATGCCCTCTCTTTTTTGGCCTTGGCTGCCCTTCCCATCTATGACCTCGTTTAAAATATTAAAAAATGGCAGGCCAGGGAGGATTCGAACCCCCAACCCCCGGATTTGGAGTCCGGTGCTCTACCAGTTCGAGCTACTGGCCTGCCTTGTTCTGGCTATATTTTACTTCCCTTTGACCTCCCGGTGAAGGGTATGTTTCCGATCCCAGGGACAATACTTTTTAAGCTCTAACCGATCAGGAGTATTGCGCCGATTCTTAGTGGTGGTGTAATTCCGACGCTTACATTCCGTACACTGCAAATGAATAATGATCCGAGCTTCACCTTTCTTAGCCATGAC
>JALWWR010000184.1 GCA_026993045.1 Thermodesulfatator sp. | reverse complement strand
TCCTGGGGGACCTGGTGAGCCCCGGACAGCGTCTGGTCGTAGCCCGGGGGGGAAAGGGGGGCCGGGGCAACGCCCGTTTCGCTACCCCCACCAACCAGGCCCCGCGCTACGCCGAACCCGGGCGTCCGGGCGAAGAACGCTGGCTCATCCTGGAACTTAAGCTCATCGCGGACGTGGGGCTGGTGGGACTTCCCAACGCCGGAAAATCCACCCTCCTTTCCCGGATCTCGGCCGCTCGGCCCAAGATTGCAGACTATCCTTTCACTACCTTGGAGCCCAATCTGGGGGTGGTTTCCCTTTCCGATCATCGCAGTTTCGTGGTAGCCGATCTTCCGGGACTCATCGAAGGGGCCCATAAAGGTGTGGGCTTGGGGCTGGAGTTTTTACGCCATGTGGAAAGGACCCGGGTCCTCCTCCAGGTCTTGGACGCCTCCTCTCCAGATATCGAGAAAGACTTTGAGGTGGTCGAAAAAGAGCTCCAGCACTATCATCCAGACCTGCTTCAAAAGCCCCGAGCCGTGGCCTTAAACAAGATAGACTTGCTTCCCGATCGAGAAACGTTAAGACCTGTAAAAGAAAAACTAAAAGCCCGGGGACATCCCGTATATTTAATCTCTGCTGTTACCGGAGAGGGTCTTAAAGAGCTCTTGGAGGGACTATGGCGCCTTTTAAGTCAGACCGCTTGAGAGTTTCAAAGTTTGAAATAAAAGAAGACTTTCGGAAAAATGGAAGAAATTAGACCCAAACCCCAAGAACTATTGGCCAAGGCCCGCCGTCTGGTCCTCAAGGTCGGCAGCGCGGTTATTACCGGCCCCCAGGGCCTGGTGCCGGAAGTCATCGAGAACCTAGCAGCGGAGATTTCCCGTTTTATGCGACAAGGGTATGAAATAGTCCTGGTCTCTTCGGGGGCCATCGCCTGCGGACAAAAAAAGCTGGACATACCTAAAAGGCCCTTTTCTCTAGCGGAAAAACAGGCTCTAGCGGCTGCGGGACAGGCCGGGCTAATCGAGGCTTACGAAAAGGCTTTTGGAGAATACGGTCAACCTGTGGCCCAGATTCTCCTCACCCGCTCCGATCTAGAGGACCGTACCCGATACCTCAACGCTCGTAACACCCTTAACACCCTCTTGCGCTGGCGGGTGGTTCCCATCGTAAACGAAAACGACACCGTGGCGGTGGAGGAGATCCAGTTTGGGGACAACGACCTCCTTTCGGCGCTGGTGGTAGGGTTGACTGGGGCCGAGCTCTTGATCTGTCTTTCAGAAGTGGACGCCTTATATGAAAGAGATCCCCGGGAAGATCCTCAAGCTCGCCCGGTAAGGGTGGTAGAGGAGATCACTTCCGAAATCGAGGCCATGGCCGGTAAACGCCCGGGAGAGTTTGGTCGAGGAGGCATGCTCTCCAAGCTCCGGGCAGCCCAGATGGTCACTTCTTTAGGAGTGCCCATGGTGATCGCTCCGGGTAAAAAACCCCTTATTTTGGAGCGCCTTTTTTCGGGAAAAGAACTAGGCACCTTTTTCTATCCTCGGAAGAGGGCCCTTTCTCCCCGTAAATTCTGGATCGCCCACCGCAAACCCGAAGGCCGGCTCTTCCTAGACGAAGGAGCGGTAAAGGCCCTGTGTCAAGGAAGGAAAAGTCTCCTCCCAGCCGGAATTAAAGCCGTAGAGGGAGAATTTCCCCGGGGAGCTTGTGTGGAATGTGTGGATCCTACGGGGCGTCCGGTAGCCCTAGGACTTACTAATTATTCTTCCCAAGAGCTGCGGTGTATTGCGGGGCAAAAGTCCTGTGATATTCCAGAGCTTTTAGGTTTTCACGGCAAGGAAGAGGTCATCCATCGGGATAATTTGGTGCTCTTGGATCAGGCCTTTAAGGCCCTATAAAGCTCTTCAGCGGCTTTAAAGGCTTCTTCTAAAATAGCTTTAAACTCTTCCGGTCCCATCCCCCAAAGTCTTTGAACTTGAGCGGCCATGGCTTCCCAGCGGGCCCAAGGATCGGCATAAGACATAAGAGCGGTGATCATCCAGGTGGGATCTTCCGGATCCTCTTCTACGTGATGGGCCCCGATGGCCTTGATAAGATATTCTGGAAAACTCCAAAATTGGGCCAAAAGAGCCCCCACTTCTTGATGATCCGTCCCTAGATTCTTTTTCTCTAGCACCTCTAATGGGGCCTCTGGGTCCCTGAGATAAGCCTCCCATACCGGCTGGTAAGTCTCCTTTTTGGCGTTTACCAAAAAAGGAATTCCCACATCTTGCAACAGCGAGGCGGTAAAGCTTTCGCTTTCTCGGACTGGCAGAAAAAGAGAGGCCAGTTTTCGAGCCAAAGTAGCCCTCTGATAGGAGACCAGCCAGTATCTCTCATAATCAAACCATCTAACTTGGGGTTTTTGCAAAGTCTCCTTTACCCCCACCCCCAGCACGATACTTTCTACCCTAGACCGGCCTAACAAGGTTACCGCATGCTGAATACTATTTACCTTATGGCGCAAACCAAAGGCGGCGGAGTTCACTAAACGCAAGATTCGAACGCTCAAATTGATATCAGTTTCAATAAGTCTGGTGATCTCTGAGAGAGGAACCTGGTCGTCCCGCAGGGCCGAAAGGATCTCCATGATCACCGCCGGAAAAGACGGAAGGGCATAGTCCCCCAACAAGACCTGCAATTCTTTTTTGGGGTCTTTTTTAAACCACTTTTTCCAAAACATTAATCCGCTCTTCGGGCCAATTTATTGGCAAAAAGACTCAAAAGTCCTCCCAGCATCAAGTATCCGGTCAGCACCTCTATCATAGCAATTATTTGAGCCCCTAACGAGGCCGGCACCACGTCCCCATATCCTAAAGTGGTAATGGTAACTAGGCTGTAGTAAAAAGGCGAAAGCCAGGTCCGATGAGGGCCATAATCTACCTTTACTAGTTCATACAAAAGTCCGAATAATATGACCTCTACCAAGATACAAATGAACCAGCGGGTCATGCTACGACCGCAATCGCTAGTTAGCCACCACAAGTAATACACTAGATGGTGAAAACGGCTTCGTTCTTTAAATTCTTTAAGAAAATTCTGGTCCATAATAAATCGGCGGAGCATGTAAGCCCCAGCTAAATTGATCCCCCGGATATCCACCCCGATCCAAGAGGCCTTTTCGTAATCTTTAAGGCTTCGCAGACGGGCCCCTCGGAAATCGGCATTATAAAAATTGGCCTCTCTCACCCTGGAAAGCGAAAGATCCGCTCCTATAAAAGAGGCTTCGGCACAATCCGCCTCTGAAAGGTCTACCTCCCGCATTCGGGCTCGGGCAAGGTTGGCCAAACGAAGGTCGGCCTTGCCGAGATAGGCTTTAGTAAAAGTACTTTTGGGGAGATGAGCCCGAAAAAGGCGCGCCTTTTCCAAACGAGCCTTCCCAAAGCCAGCCTTTTCCGCTTTAACCCCTTCTAGATCAGCCTCTGAAAGATCGGCCCCAAAAAGTTCCGCCTCTTCTAGGTTGGCTCCCCGCAAAGAGGCCTTTTTGAAAGAGGCCCCAAAAAGCCGGGCTTGAGAGAAGTTAGCCCCCGAGAGGTTGGAATAAGAAAAATCCGCTCCGCTTAAATCAAGACCCGAGAAATCTTCCCCTACTAAGGAGAGGCGGCTAAAGTCCAGCTGTGGAGGCCGCTCTTTGGGGTTCTCCCGCAGTCTCTTTAAAACCTTTAAGGCCTCCTCTCTCCGCTCCATACTTAGATCTCCCTCTGGAGTTAAAATGATAGCAACAAACTTAGATCTTCTCTAGGGCTTCGGCCCAGAGGTCATAAGTGAAACTCCGAAGAAAGCGGACCCGTACCATATCACCAGGTTCCACCGGCAGGCCCCGAACGATCACCGTATGCCCGTCTATCTCGGGGGCCTGAAAACCGGCGTGCCCCACGGG
>JALWWR010000183.1 GCA_026993045.1 Thermodesulfatator sp. | reverse complement strand
GAGAACCTGCGTTACGTTCAGGTGGATCGGAACCAGGCTACTAACGTGCCCGGGGTTTTTGCCGCTGGTGATGTTACCGGTCCTCCCTTACAGCTAGCCAAGGCCGTAGGGGAAGGCTGCGTAGCGGCTCTTTCGGCCGCAGATTATATCGCGGCTTTAAAGAGAAGGTCTTCCGAGGAGGATAAATGAAGCCCAAACCCCAAATAGAGACCTTAGTGGTGGGGCCTTTGGCGGTCTGTTGTTACCTGGTTTATGATCCCGAAACCTTGGAAGGGGTAGTTATTGACCCCGGAGACGAGGTCTCCCGTATTCTTTCTCGAATCAAAGAACAGGGTCTTAAGATCCGTTGGATCTTGGGAACCCATGGCCACGCTGACCATATTGCTGCTGCCGGGCGTCTGCGGGAGGCCCTCGGAGTCCCTTTTGCTCTACATCGGGCGGATGAAGAATTTTTCCAGGGAGAAGGGGCCTCGGTTTTCCTTTCCTGGGGGTTTCCACCCAATCCCAAAGCCGATCAGGTATTTGAGGAAGGGGCGGTCTTTGAGTTTGGGGCCTATCAATTAACGGTCATCCATACCCCGGGCCATTCCCCAGGTTCGGTCTGTTTTTATGACGGGAAACAAGTGGTCTTTACCGGGGATACCCTTTTTGTAGGGGCCGTAGGGAGGGGAGATCTTCCAGGAGGAGACTATTTCCAAATGATGCGTTCCATCCGAGAGAAGCTCCTGGTCTTGCCTGAAGAGACTCAAGTCTTTCCGGGCCATGATTATGGCGATTGGCCCACCTCCACCATCGGCCGCGAAAAACGGGAAAATCCCTTTCTGCAGGAAGGAATTTAGCTTCGTCCCACCCCGGTGTAGCGAAACCCCAGCCGTTTTACCACCTCGGGTTCGTAAATGTTTCGCATATCTACCAGGTTGGGCTCGGCCATGATCTCTCGGAGCTTCTGGAGCTCTAGGAACCGGAATTCGTTCCATTCGGTAAGGAGGACCAGGGCGTGGGCCCCCTGCGCGGCTTCAAGGGGGGTCTTGGCGTATTCTACCTTTAATTGGGGGAGCCAGCGTTTGAATTCTTCCATGGCTACGGGATCGTAGACCCGAACCTTGGCCCCGCGTTTTACCAGTTCCGGCACCACCAATAAGGAGGGGGCTTCGCGCACGTCGCTGGTGTCGGGTTTAAAAGAAAGCCCTAAAACCGCGATTACCTTCCCCTTTAAGGCCCCGCAGAGCTCTTCGGTCTTTTCCACCGCCCGATACTTCTGGCGCTCGTTCACTTCTAAAACCGCTTCTAAAAGGCGCAAAGGGTAACCGCTTTTGCGGCCTTGATGGATTAAGGCCTTCACGTCCTTGGGAAAACAGGACCCGCCGAAACCGGGCCCGGGGTTGAGGAATTTGCGTCCGATCCGGGGATCAAGGCCCATGGCCCGGGCCACCACCGTGACATCCGCCCCCATCCTCTCGCAGAGGTTGGCGATCTCGTTGATGAAACTCACCTTGGTGGCCAGGAAGGCATTTGAGGCGTATTTGATCATCTCTGCGGTCTCAAGATCGGTGATGATGAAGGGGGTCTCGGCCAGATAAAGCGGCCGGTAGATGTCCTTCACGATGGCGATGGCGTAGGCGCTCTCGCCCCCGATGACCACCCGATCCGGATGCATGAAATCCTCCACCGCCGAGCCCTCGCGTAAGAATTCCGGATTGGAGATGATGTCTACGGCCACGTTATTTTTTTTATGCTGGTCAATCAGGTGTTTGAGCCAGCGATTGGTGCCCACCGGGACCGTGCTTTTAGTGACCACCACCTTGTAATCATCTAAGACCTCCGCTAGAGACAAGGCCACTTCCCGAATTTGGGAAAGGTCCGCGGAGCCGTCAGGGGCCGAAGGCGTCCCCACACAGATAAAAACGGTCAAGGCCTGTCGCACCGCCTCTTTCAGATCAGTGGTGAAGGTGAGACGCCCGGCCTTTACGTTCTTGTGGACCAGTTCTTCAAGTCCCGGCTCATAAAAGGGGATACGGCCTCGTTGCAGGGCCTTTATCTTGCCAGCGTCTTTGTCCACACAGATGACCCGGAGGCCGAAATCGGCCATCCCAGCCCCGGAGACCAATCCTACATACCCCGTACCGATTACTGCCACATGCATAGGCCAAACCTCAAATCCGGTTAGAATGAAGTGGAGTTAAGTCTATAAAGAAGCTTGGGATCTGGCAATGAGGGATGGGGCTTCCAAGGCCTACTTTTATCTTTGTCCCGGATGTCATCTCCGCTTCCCTTCCTTGGAAAGACTTTCTTTTTGCCCCAGGTGCGGGGAAAGCCTCTCCCTCCGCTCTCAAAGGGAGCTTGGGCGGGATAATTTTTCTCGGGCCCATCCCCTCAGGCCTCCCTGTTTCGGGATTCTTGAAAATCTCCGGAGCGCCTGGAACGTGGGATCCATCTTTCGTACTGCTGACGCCGCAGGCTTTTCCCATCTTTACCTCTGCGGCATCACTCCTTACCCTCCGCATGAAGGAATCTCCAAGACCGCTTTAGGGGCCGAGAACTTGGTTTCTTGGTCCTATCACCCGGATGCGGTGCAACTGCTCCAGGAATTGCGGGCTCAGGGGGTGATCCTTTGGGCCCTAGAGACGGAAGGTTCGCCCTGGGATCCCTTTTCTAGACCCCCTTCCCAGCCCTTAGCCTTGGTGGTAGGAAACGAGCTTTCTGGTATCGACCCGGAAGTCCTAGAACTCTGTCATCAAACTTTTTCCTTGCCCATGCGAGGAGGCAAGAATTCCCTCAATGTAAGCGTGGCCTTTGGGGTGCTAGCCCTCTGGACCTCGGCCTTTAGATAATTATTCCACGGTGACGCTTTTGGCCAGATTTCGAGGCTGATCTACGTCGCAGCCCCGGCGCACGGCCATCTCGTAGGCGAAGAGCTGAAGGGGCACGGTATAGAGCAGGGGGGAAAGCTCCCAGGAGATCGTGGGCAGAGGCACAAAGTCCGTGGCTAGTCTCTCAAGATCCGTATCTCCTCCGGTTCCGAAGGCGATGACCGGCCCCCTTCGCGAGCGCACCTCCTCGATGTTCGAGAGCATTTTTTCGTAAAGGATTCCGGCCTCCCTCGGAGCCAGGGCCACCGTGGGCACGGCCTCCTCGATCAGGGCGATGGGTCCGTGTTTCATTTCCCCGGCGGCGTAACCCTCGGCGTGAATGTAGGAGATCTCCTTGAGCTTTAAGGCCCCTTCCAGGGCCACCGGGAAAAGGATATTGCGCCCGAGGTAAAGGAAGTTCTCCCGCCGGAAGTACTTTTCCGAAAGCTCCCGTAGCCGGGGGTGGATTTCCTCGATGAGGGTCTGCAGGCGGTGGGGAATCTCGGTGAGTTCCCCGGCCAGCTCAAGGGCCGCTTCCTGAGAGAGTCTTCCGGAAAGCTGCCCCAGGTAAAGGGTGAGAAGCAGGAGGACCGTGAGCTGCGAGGTGAAGGCCTTGGTGGAGGCCACGCCGATCTCCGGGCCGGCGTGGGTGTAGATGACCCGGTCGGCCTCCCGGGCGATGGTGCTTCCCAGCACGTTACAGATGGCCAGCACCCGGGCCGAAAGCTCGCGGGCCAGGCGCAGGCCCGCCAGGGTGTCGGCCGTCTCCCCGGACTGGGAGATGACGATGGTAAGCGTGCGGTCGTTTACCAGGGGGTCGCGGTAGCGGAACTCCGAGGCCAGGTCCACCTCCACCGGAATTTGGGCCCATTTTTCAAGGAGATACTTGCCCACCAGTCCGGCGTGGTAAGAGGTGCCGCAGGCCACGATATAGATCTTTTCCACCTTTTCAAAAAATTCCGGGGAGAGATCCGCGTCCGAAAGATCCACCCGGCCGGTCTCGGGATCGAGTCTGCCCCGCAGGGTGTCACGTATAGCCTCGGGCTGTTCGTAAATCTCCTTCAACATGAAATGGGGGA
>JALWWR010000182.1 GCA_026993045.1 Thermodesulfatator sp. | reverse complement strand
GTCCACGCCTGGGTGAGCACCTGGGCGCCACCGCCCCGGCCGGGTTGGGTGTGGGTGCCGGGCCACTGGGCCTTCGGTGTGTGGTTCCCCGGCTACTGGCGGCCGGTGTACGCGCCTCCCGTCGTCTACGTCTACGGCGGCGGCTGGACCACGTCCTACAGCACGACGGTCATCGTCGACGACGGCTACGACGACGGTTTCAGCGAAGGCTACGACCAGGGCTACGCCGACGGGCTCATGGACGGGCAGCAACTCGCCGGCGATACCGGAGTCCCCGACGACTACGACGAGCAGATCGACTACGTCTACGTCCCCGGCTGGTGGAACGGCGACGTCTACATCGAGGGCTACTGGCGCGTCGCCGAGCGCACCGACGGCGACTGGGTGTGGGTGGACGGCTACTACGACCAGGACGGCAACTACGTGCCCGGCTACTGGATGCCCGCCGGCGATCCGCCCGAGGGCTATGTGTGGGAGCCGGGCTTCTTCGACGGCGAGACCTGGGTCGAGGGTTTCTGGCGCCCGGCCGAGAACCCCGGCTACCACTGGGTGCCCGGCTGGTGGGACGAAGCCGGCGTCCACCACCTCGGCTACTGGGAGCCCGACCAGGACAACCCCGGCCACGTCTGGGTACCCGGCTGGTTCGACGGCACCCAATGGGTGCGCGGCTACTGGGTGACCGAGCAGGAATACGAGGCCGCCGACCCGCAGGACTACCAGCCGGAGGAAGGCTGGAACGACGGCTGGGAAGAGGGCGAAGGCTGGGGCACCCCCCCCATTTCCTCGGCGAGCGAGGGGAAGACGGCGGCGAAGACCATGATCTCGGTGGCTGAAAAACCGTCCATAGACTAAAATCAGGGCGTGCTCACAAGATATCTCCTAAAAGAAATCTTAGCAAATTTCTGGCGGGTCTCCCTCTTAGCCCTTTTTCTCTTATTTGTAACCAAGATTTTGGATGTCGGGGCCAAGGCCTTAGAGGCTGGAGCCACTTTTAGGGACCTGGCCTTCCTCTCTTTTTATCTGGCCCTTTTTCTCTTACCCTTTTCCCTGCCCCTGGCGGCCCTTATAAGCACCCTCTTGACTTTTATGCGCCTGGCCCAGGATCAAGAACTTTTGGCCTTTAAGGCCTTGGGGGTTGCTGGAGGCCGGCTCTTGCGACCGGTGCTTTATTTCTCCGGGGGCGTCTTTCTGACCGTGGCCTTGCTCAATCTCTGGATTTTACCTTGGTCCAAGAGGGCCATGAGGGACACCCTCTTTGAGCTCTTTGAACGCCGCCTCCAAAGGGGGCTTCCCGAAAAGACTCCGGTGGATTGGTTTCCGGGGCTGGTGCTTTACGCCCAAAAGGTCAAGAAGAAGTT
The DNA here is from genome assembly GCA_026993045.1 of Thermodesulfatator sp. Taxonomy (GTDB): domain Bacteria; phylum Desulfobacterota; class Thermodesulfobacteria; order Thermodesulfobacteriales; family Thermodesulfobacteriaceae; genus JALWWR01. The sequence continues at coordinate 2,571 of JALWWR010000182.1, read as the reverse complement.
CAAGGTGAAACACCTCTATCTCCTGGATCGCCGGCCAGAGTCTGGAAAATCGGGTTTCATTTGCGCCGAGAAGGGGGAGATCCGCCTCAACCCCGGCGAGGTCCAGATCTATCTGGAAAAAGGGGAAGGCCATTTCTGGTCTTTAGATTTAAAGGAGGCCGAAAATTTCTATTTTGGAACTTATCTTTACCGGGTACCCTTTTTACGCCCCACCAAGCGGGAGCTCAAGCGGGGAGAGATGGACCTTGAGATGGTATGGGCCCGGGCCCATGATCCCGACCTTCCAGGGCCTAAGAGGCGTAAGTATCTTTCCGAATTTTACCAACGCCTTTTTTACCCTTTATCCGCCCTTCTCTTGCCCCTTCTAGGCCTTCCCTTGGGAGCCAGGCTTAAGGCCTCCGGCAAAGGTTTGGCCTTGGTGGCAGGGCTTGGGGCCTATTTAGCTTATTACCTCCTTTTTTCCTTGGGGATAAGCCTTTCTGAAAGCGGGAGGCTTCCTCCGGGCTGGGGTATCTTTCTTCCCAATTTGATATTTGGGCTGGGGGTCATAGGGGCCCTACGGGATTTTTATAGGAAGGCATGAAGCTCTACCAACGCTATCTCCTGCAGCCAACCAAACTCTTTTTGCCCTTGCTGGTGGGGGTTTTGACCTCCATCTATCTCTTGGTGGAGTTTTTTGAAAAATTGGAAGACATCCTGGCCGGCCAGGTTCCCAAGCTGGTCTTTTTTAAATATCTCCTTTTCAAGGTCCCAGAGATCCTCTACCAGATCTGGCCCATGGCCTTGTCCCTGGCCCTCTTGAGCGCTTTGGCCTATCTCTCCCGAGGCTACGAACTTTTAGCCTTAAGGAGCCTAGGTTTTTCGGCCTTAAAAATCCTGCGCCCCTATCTCTTTCTGGCCTTAGGGGCCTCCTTTTTGGTCTCGGGTTTCCTGGCCCTTACTCTTCCTCCGTCTTCCTTTCAGGCTATTTATACCTGGGAGGTGGAGATAAAGGGCCAGCGCCCCCAGAAGCTTCTTTCTCAAGGAGAACTCTTTTTCGCCGGTCCGGACTTTCTCCTTTGGGCTAAACCCCTAGAGCCTGGGGGGGAGCTTTTGGCGGATTTTTTCTGGGTACAACTGGAAAAGGCCCGTCCTGTTCGTCTCCTTTATGCCTCCCGGGCCCGGTTTTTGGGGAAGGGGCGCTGGCTCTTAGAAAGAGGGCTGATAGAAGAACGCCAGGGAGAATTTGCCCCCCGGAGCTTTGCCCAAAAAGAGGTCTCTTTGGCCTTTTCTCCCTCCACTCTCCTTTCAGTAAAAAGACCCCTTAAGGCCCTTACCTTCAGGGAACTCTGGCAGCGCTACCAGTACCTAAAGCCCCTAGGGCCTAAAAAGTTTGAGCCCTTGGCTGAAATGGTCTATCGTCTGGGTTTTCCTTTCTGGGGCCTTTTACTTTCCGCCCCCGCCCTCTTGGCCTTTCTCTCGGCCCGAGGCCGCCGAGCTACGGCCAAAGGCCTCTCCTTGGCCCTGCTGATCTTGATCTTGCTTTACGCCTCTTTGCTGGCGGCCAAGATTATAAGCCAAGGGACTTATGGCTCTCCCCTCCTTACTTATCCCTTTTTTATCTTTTTAGTAGTATTATCCACTATGGCCTTAGGGCGACGTCTTTACTAAAGGGGGGTCTATGCGTCTGGGACTAAAGATTTTGCTCGCCTTACTCTTGATCTTGCTCCTTTTGGGCCTTGCGGCCGTTCTGGGGGTGCATTTTTACTTAAAACCCGAGAAGATCCGCCCTTTAGTGGTGAGCCGGGCCGAAGAGGCCTTGGGCCGTAAGGTGGAATTGGCCCGGGTGGAGGTGGGACTCTTTAAAGGGGTGGAGCTTCAGGGGCTTAAGATAAAAGAGCCTGACGGACATACGGACTTTATCGGGATAAAGGACCTGCGCCTAAGGGTGGCCCTTTGGCCCCTCTTGCGCCGGGAGATCCTCTTTCGAAAAGCCGAAATCCGGGGTCTTTCCATCCGGGTAGTAAGGGAAAAAGAGGGCACCTTTAACTGGGAGAGCCTTAAATTCCTGGCCTTAAAAGAAAGATTCTCAAAGGAAACCTTAAAGGGAGAAGAAGGCCCCCGGATTAGCTTGCCCTTTCTCCTGGTAGTCCCGGAATTCAAGATCCAAGGAGGGCGCCTTTACTTGGAAGACCGCTCCGGGAAGCTTCCTTCTTTGGAGGTCCCCTTCGAACTTAAGGCTTCCCTGGGGCTTAAAAAGCTAAAAGCCCGGCTGGACTTCGGTCTTTTTGAGATCCCCTATGTCCTTAAGGCCGAGGTCCGGGACTATCTTTCTTTGCCTCTTTCGGAGGTCTCCCTAACCCTCTCAGGGCCAGGCCTGAACTTAAACCGGTTTACTCTCCCCCAAGATTCTGAGACGGGGGCCTCGAAGGCTGGGGGCCGTGCTTCTCCTGAGCTCTCTTTGCCCCCTCTTCCGGTGCGCAAGCTCAAGGCCCAGATAACTCTAGGGGCAGTGCTCTATCGAAAGCTCCGTCCTTCCCAGCTCCCAGCTAAAGGCCTTTTAGACACCGGGCGTCTTTTTTTGGAGTTTAC
>JALWWR010000181.1:3143-3990 GCA_026993045.1 Thermodesulfatator sp. | reverse complement strand
AAACGCTAACTGCTACTACTAAAAGCAGATCGGGCCTCAACTTTACCAAATCGATCTTAAGGAGTTTTTCCTGCTCCAGTTTGGGGGCCGTAACCACCACCGGAAATCCTGAAAGGTGAGAAAGGAGGTGACTGGCGGTGCGCAAGAGGCCCTCTAGATAAGGCCCTTCCCGGGAAAGTCTTTCTTCAATGGTCTCGGCGGTCTCCGGTGAAAGGGGTTTAGGCTCCAAGAGATGCTCCACATAATAACGAAAACCCTCTTCCGTAGGGACCCGTCCTGCCGAGGTGTAAGGTTGGGCTAAAAGCCCCAGTTCTTCAAGATCCGCCATAACGTTTCGGACCGTGGCTGGAGATAAAGGTGGATCCAAGCGCTTGGCGATCTTGCGAGACCCCACCGGGACCGCGTTTTCAATGTATTCTTCGGTAACCAAAGCCAAGACCTTGGCCTGTCTTTCAGACAAAGAATAGGCGAAAGGGACTCGCTCTGGCGTTTCGTTTCCCAGCCTCATTTGAGTTGGCCTCGATTTTGAAGCTTCTTTTTGAAGCGGTCTCCTAAAAGGTAATTTTATTTCTTTTCCGTTGTCAAGAAAGGCCTAGAGGCCTTTTGAAGGAAGGGGCCAAAGCGACCCTCTGGAAAAGCCCTTTTAGGAATTTATAATTTAAAAGATGCTAGAAAAAGGGGTAAACCTTGGGAGAACTATTCAGATTAGGAGGCAAAAATGCTTAGCAACACCTTAAAGACCTTTGTCCTCTTAGCGGCCTTGACCGCTCTTTTCATAATCGTGGGCGATCTTATCGGGGGCCGAGGCGGGGCCATGATGGCCTTTTGGTTGGCCCTTTTTATGAAT
>JALWWR010000181.1:0-3133 GCA_026993045.1 Thermodesulfatator sp. | reverse complement strand
AGATTGCCCTAGCCATGAGCGGGGCTCGGCCGGTCTCGGAACAAGAAGATCCGGAACTGCACGCTTTAGTGGCGGATTTGGCCCGCAAGGCTGGTCTTCCTAAACCCCGGGTTTATGTGATACCCACTGAGACCCCGAACGCCTTTGCCACCGGCCGCAATCCGCAGCATGCGGCAGTGGCGGTGACCTTAGGGATCCGCCGGCTCCTCTCCCGGGAGGAGCTGGAAGGGGTCCTGGCCCACGAGTTAGCCCATATCAAAAATCGAGATATCTTGATCTCCTCCATAGCGGCGGTCATTGCCGGGGCCATTTCTTACTTGGCCTATATGGGGCAGTGGGCCATGTTCTTCGGGGGATTAGGCGGAGACGACGAAGAAGGCCAGAACCCTTTGGCCCTTTTAGCGGCTATTTTGGCCATTATCTTGGCTCCTATTGCAGCTACTTTGATCCAGTTGGCCATCAGTAGGAGCCGAGAGTTTCAGGCCGACGCCACTGGAGCCCGGATCTGTCGTTGTCCTCTGGCCTTGGCGCAGGCCCTGGGAAAACTCGAAGCCTGGAATCGGCAATTGCCCCTTAAAGTGAATCCGGCCCAGGCCCAGATGTTTATCGTCAATCCCCTTTCCGGGGATACCTTGGTGAAGCTCTTTTCCACCCACCCTCCCATTCAAGAGCGGATCGCTCGGCTGGAGGAACTGGCCCGTAGAGGGTGGCAGGGGTAAAGATTGAAGGCCTTTAAAGGGGTTATAATTGCCCTATGCCTGCTGGGCCTTTCGGCCTGCGCCGTTGAAACCGGCCCTCCGGTCTCTCGACAGGAACTTCAGCGGACCCAAGTTGAGATCTGGGAGATCAAGCTCCGGGAATACCTAAAGTGTCAAAGCCGGGTAGGGAAGGTCTTGATTCGGCTCCTCCCTCACACCGATCGGGAGGAGCGTTCTTACCCCTGGTTTCTGGTCAAGGGCGTAGATCTGGAAAAGACCCCTCCGGAGGTGGACCAGGCCTTGAGCCGGATCTTTGCCCGCTCCCTCCCCTCTAAGGGGCTGCTCCTTACTTTTGTCCATCCCTATTATAAGGAACGGGGGCTGGTCCCGGGGAAGATGGTCAACCGCGTCCAGACCTTTAAGGCTCGGTTAGGGGAGCCGGTGCGGCTTTGGGTCGAAGGGCGTCCTTGGTCCGCTAAACCCTTGGAACTTCACACCCGACCGGTAGATTTTCAAATCGTGGACAAACCAGAACCCAACGCCTGGGTCACACCGGAATACAAGATGTATGTCACCTTGGGGCTCTGTCGGGTCCTTCCGGAAGAGGAGGAACTGGCGGCGGTGGTGGGGCATGAACTAGCCCATTTGAAGCGCGGCCATCTCCAGAAACAGGTCCTTCTTACCACCCTGAGAGATCTTTTGGGATTAGGTATTTCGGCTGTGGCAGGAGAAACGGCTACGGACCTCTACCGTTTGGGAACCAACTTTGCCTTGCTTAAATTTTCCCGGGATCAAGAGCGGGAGGCCGATTTCTATGGCCTCTGGTACCTTTCTCGGGCGGGCTACAATCTAGACCGGGCGGCGCAGGTTTGGGTACATCTGGCGGCGGTATTGCCTCCTGGGCCTGCTTCTATCCTTTCCACGCATCCTCCCACGGCCGAAAGACTGGCTCGGATCCGAAAGATAGTAAGCTACATCCACCAAGGGAAAAGTTTTGAAGAGATTAGACATCTAAATCCGTGAAAACCCGCTTTTTTCTTCGGCATATCCTGCAACTCCTGCAACCTTATTGGTATTACCTGGTTTTGTCGCTCTTTTTTGCGGCCTTGGCCTCCCTCACCTCCGGGGGACTAGCCTGGTTGATAAAACCCGTTATGGACCAGGTCTTTTTGGAAAAGAATTATTATTATCTCAAACTTTTGCCCCTAGCGATCTTGGTCTTTTTTGCCTTAAGGGGGCTGGCCAGCCTGCTTGAGGCCTATTTCGTGCGGGCGGCGGCCCTGCGCCTGGTAAACGACCTGCGGCTTGACCTTTACCGCAAGATCCTACATCTGCCGCTAGGGATAGTGGTGCGGGAAGGCAGTGGCCAGCACCTTTCCCGGATCATCAACGACACTCTGGTTTTAGAGCCCATCCTTAGCAATATCCTTACCGTCTTTTTGATGGAAGGTCTAAGTGTGTTGGTTTTAATAGGGGTGGCTTTTTCCCGCAGCGTAAAACTCACCCTTTTTTCTTTGGCCCTTTTGCCTATTATCGCTTATGGAGCCCAGTATCTAGGCCGCCGGGTGCGTCGCTCCCGTAAAAGGGCCCAGGAGACTATGGGGTTAGTCTCTCACCGTTTGACTGAGACTCTCCAGGGTTTGAAAGAGATTAAAGTCTTTGGTCGTGAAAGAGGGGTCCTTCACCTCTTCCGGAAGGAGATAGATCGCTACGCTCGGTATCTGCTGAAGATCACCAAATACCGGGAGGCTTCTAAAAGCTTGGTGGATTTGATGACCGGTTTAGGCGGGGCCTTGATGGTGGCCTATGGAGGGTTCCTCATCATGCAAGGGGAGATTACCCCCGGGGCCTTTTTCTCGGTTCTGACCGCCATTCTCATGCTTTTTACCCCCATCCGGAAGATGTCTAGGGCTTATACCGGACTGGTGGACGCCCAAGCCGCCTGGGAAAGGGTCCAGGAGGTGCTTTCTTTTCCGGAAGAGACTGGAGGGAAACGCCCGGCATCGCCTTTACGCCAGGGTCTCGAGCTGAAAGAGGTCTCTTTTCGGTATCCGGAAGCCCAGACCTGGGCCTTAAAGGACGTATCTTTAAAGATTCCGGTGGGAGCCACCGTGGCCCTAGTGGGGCCCAGCGGGGCCGGAAAGTCCACCTTGGCTTCCCTCCTGCCACGTTTTTACGATCCCACTAAAGGCCAGATCCTTTGGGACGGAGTGGATCTACGAGAGTTCGATCTAGAATCTTTGCGTCGACTTATCGGTCTAGTCTCCCAAGAAATCGTTATCTTCAACGCTACGGTGGCGGAAAATATCGCCTTGGGGGACCCCTCGGCCACCCGGAAAGCCGTAGAGGAGGCCGCCCGACTAGCCAACGCCCATGAATTTATTGCCAAGCTTCCCCAGGGCTACGACACCTTGTTGGAGGAAGGAGGGGTCTTC
>JALWWR010000180.1 GCA_026993045.1 Thermodesulfatator sp. | reverse complement strand
GTTTACCGCCGGAGCGAGGGTATAGTGGGGACTTTTCCTTAGGGCCCGGATCTCCCGGGCGTGGCAGGCTCCGCAGGCCCGGTCCCAGTTTTCGGGATGCGCCGGGCGGCCGATGAGCCCCCGGTGGGCCGCCTCTTTTTTCTCCGAGGCCGCGTTCCCTCCGTGACACCGCGTGCAGGGAAAATCGTGCCGGGAATCAAGTTTTACCTCATGACACTTAAGACACCCCGAGGGAAGGGCCGTTTTTACCGCCAAAATCAGAAGAAATAGAACCAAGACCGGCACCCGCATGCCCCCTATCATACCCCGAAATTCCCCTCCTTGCTCTATCGGAAAAAGATCGTTTAAGATAGGAGAAGGGAGGCTTTTTCATGGAGACGGCCAGAAAATTACCGAGCCCGGAAACCTCCTTTCTGGTCATAGAAGGTAAAGGAGAGGAGCAACCCTTCGGCCCGATCTCCCCCGAGGAATACCTGCGGTTTGAAGAGGCGGCGGAGATCAAACACGAGTATGTAGCCGGCTATGTCTACGCCATGTCCGGGGTCACCAAACGGCACAACACCATAAATCTCAACCTCTATGTCCTCCTGCGCGAAGCGGCCCAAAAAAAGAATTGTCAGGTGTTCGTGGCCGAGGTCAAACTCTATCTTCGCTTCGGAAACAAGCACTTTTATTACTATCCCGACCTGGTGGTGAGCTGCGATCCGGACGACCGGGACCCGCTTCTGGTGGAAAGGCCCTGTCTCATCGCGGAGATCTCTTCTCCTTCAACGGCCCGCATAGATCGCCTGGAAAAGTTCTTTCTCTACACGCAGATTCCGAGCCTTAAGGAATACCTCATCCTTTCCCAGGATCGCCCCGAGGCCATAGTCTATCGACGCTCGCGGAACTGGGAGGAGGAGGTCTACAGCCGCCCCGAGGACCGGATAAGGCTTGATTGCTTAGAGGTGGAGATCCCGCTTTCCGAACTTTACGCCGGTCTTCCCGAGGAGGGCTAAATCCCG
>JALWWR010000179.1 GCA_026993045.1 Thermodesulfatator sp. | reverse complement strand
CGCTCTATGGAGGTGAACCCTCGCAGGATCTGGAGGAAGACCTTGCGGCTGTCTAAGGACAATTGAAACGCCAGGGTATCCAAGACAGGCAACGCTTCTTTCCTCTCTTCCATAAACTGGATTAAGTGATGGAGCTCGCTCTGGATGTAGGTGAACCAGAGGAGGGTTTGCAGGAGGCTTTGGGGGTCTTTCCCGAAAGGGGAAGCGAAGCGCAGGATGCGGGAGAGCCGGTGTAGGGTCAGGAGGGTGTACCCCACATCCTTTTTGCGCTCGCTCACCTTCTGGATGACTTCTTTCAAGACCGGATTCTGGACCCGGTCTAAAAGGTGGGTGAACCCCTGGAGGTGGATGGGGTTGAAGTAGTGGTTGGTTACTAAGGTAAGGATGTACTGTTGGCCCAAGGAGAGAAAGGTAGGCACCTTTATGGAGGGGAGGGCCAGGAGGCTTTCCGTGAGAGGGAGGAAGTTCTTTATCCCTATAAACAGGAGATAAAGGCTCTCGGTGGGAGAGTTCTGCTGCAAACGGGTGGTGAGGAGGAGTTCTTTTTCCCGGTCTTTCAGCAGTTGGGTCTCCACATAGGTTTGGAAGAAGAAGTCTTTGCCCGGAATGGCCTGCAGAACTCTTTCCAAAAGGGCGATGAGGCGGCGCAGGGTGGTGTCTACGATCTGCACCTCGGCTTTCACCTCGCTGTCCCAGGAGGCCTGGGTCCGTAAAGGCGGGGGATGGTTCTGGAGGTGGAAGAAACGGCTTAAGGCCAGAAGGGTGTGCTCCAGTTCAAAGAAGAGAGCGCTTTTCTCTTCTAAAGGGAGAGACTCGTACCAGCGGGTTCGCTCCTCTACGCGGTGTCGGCTCATAGGACCTTCTCATAGTGTAGTAAAAGTGGCTGACAGCGGGGGCAGAAATGGGTGGAGCGACCCCCCAAGGTGGTCCTGCGGATGGGGGTTTGGCAGCGAGGACAAGGGAGGCCTGTACGGCGGTACACGCACAAGGAGGGGAAGACCGACCCGGG
>JALWWR010000178.1 GCA_026993045.1 Thermodesulfatator sp. | reverse complement strand
AAGTGTAGGTGTCCAGAAGGTCTTTCCAACTTAAGTCGGCCACCGACCGCACCCCGAACGACTCCGGCATCTCTTCTTCGGAGGTGTTCTCGTCAAAGAAGGCCGAAAGGTCCACGGTGGGAGCTTTGCCCCGAGGGAGCAGGCGAGTAGTATAGGTGTTCGGTACGGCCGTAATGATGTGAAAGTGCTTGCTTAAAGGCAAAAGGTTCAAAAAGACAAGGATCACCCCCACATGTAGGTAGTAGGAGATCCCGCGGATCCACAGAAGGGCTGTGTCGGAGAGGGGAACGAGCCCGGTAGCCAGGAAGCGGGAGATGGGGGTATAGTGGGCCTCCAAGGTGTTGAGCCCTGCACCTCCATATAGAGCCAGAAGGGAGGCGTCCAAGAAGAAATCGGTGACCATCAAGGTGGCGATGAAGACCAGGATCAGGATCGCCTCTTTGCTCGTGGTGAAGCGGGCCGGCTTGAGGATCAGCCGCCGGTACAGAGCAAACCCCACCATAATCAAGACGATAAGCTCAAACAGATCTTTCAAGAAAAGATAAGCTAGCTTGGCTCGTCCCGAGAGGAACGTCTCGCTTAGTCCCGGGGAGAACCCGTCCACGAACAAGGTGATGGTCCGTAACGCCAAGACCAGGAACCCCCAAAAGATCAAGGCGTGCATCGGACCGGCTACGGGGTCTTTAAAGATCTTGGACTGGCCAAAGGCTATAGTAAGCATCTTCTTTAGCCGGGCTCCTACGGGGAGGAAAGGGTTTTCTTCCGGGGCCCGGGCCCGCATCAATAACCGGATCCGCACCCACATCAGGTAGGCGAAAACCCCCAGGGAAGCGAGAAGCATAAGCAAGAGGAGGAGGCGTCCGGAGAAAAAGCCCACCGACCAGCTCGTGGCCACAAGGACAACTTCTGTCATCGGGAACCCCTTTCCTGAAAACTCTTGCCTTTTAGGGTACCATAAATGAGGTATGGAGACGGATACGCAGCTCCCCGTGGTAGAGGGGGTGCTTTGGGG
>JALWWR010000177.1 GCA_026993045.1 Thermodesulfatator sp. | reverse complement strand
TGATAGGTCAAGAGGCGACGAGTAAGGCCCGCCTTAGCGGCCAGGGACTCGAGCCTTTCGGCTACCTGTTGGGCCAAGAGCCTGGTAGGCACTAAAATCAAAGTCCGGCCCGGGAAAAGGAGGGCCGCCATAAGACCGAAGGTGGTCTTTCCGGTGCCGGTAGGGGCCACAATGGCTAGGGATTCCCTTAGGTAGAGCCTTTTGGCCCAGCTAAGCTGAAGGGGAGAAGGGGGGATCCCTAAAGCCTTAAGGAAGATGCTTCGAAAAAATTCGACCTTTTCTTGGGCCTTACAGAAGGGTTCGAGACCCTGAAGCCGGGCCTTCCTTTCTAGGCTTTCGCAGAGGTCCAGGGCGGGGGGCTCAAGGCAAGTCTCGCATACCAGCCCCTGGGCTAGGCGCTCGTCCGCTACTACCCCCTTACAATTAGGACAGCCATGTGCGAGCTTAAAAAGCATAAAACCTCAAGAAAGTCCGTCTCGTTGGGACTACGCCCCAACCTTGTTTACTTTGTAAATGGCCCCCCTTTTATTTTCCCTTAGCTTTGGAGATTTTTAGGGATCTCGGCCTATTTAATCCTGACCTAACCATCTTTCCGTAAGCCTTTCGGCGCAAAAGACTAAGGATTCTAGATCTAGATAGACTAAAGCCTTCCGGTCGTAAAGGATCTTGGCCTCCGAGCTCAACCCCTCTTCCGGCTCCCCCTCCCAGAAATAGACCCGGAGGGGCATCCTAGGAAGGATCCAGATTTCCACTGCCCAGTCGGCTTCCCCAGGAAGTTCTCGGGCCCGGAAGAGGGAAAGTCGTTTTCGAAGAAAGGCGGGGTCTTTCTCAAAGGCCTGAGCCAATTTTTCTTCCGCGTAGCGGCGCAAGGTGGCCACCTTGGAGATGGAGTTGGGAAAGGTCTCCAGCCCCACGAATTCCCCAGAAAGGGGCTCTCGGCCGTGAAAGATCAGGTAATTGTAAAGAAGGATCTGATCCCGGGGATCGAGTTCTTGACCATCCTGACGTCGAGCCTTCTCTGGGGTAAGTTCTACCAAGGCGTCTAGATAAGGGATCAAGAGGTGGTCTTTTTCAAAGGTTAGTCCTAGATCCGGAGCCAGCTCAGCCAGATTTAGGGCCCGGGCCTTTTTCTTCACTTCTTCCAAGATGCGATAGGCTTGATCTATTTCAGAGGCGGCCGGAGAGGGGCCTAGGGAAGGGAGCTTTTCCGGATCCAGATAAGGGCAATCTTCCGGCCGCTTCTTTCCAGCGGCCAAGGCCACGGCAAAGGCCAAACAACTGACCTCTCCGCATTGGCCGCAATTGGTTTTGGGCAGGAGTTTTACGATCTCCAAAGGGGAAAAGGACATGGCCGTATCATACCATAGGGGCTTTGTTTTTGAAGAAAAAAGTTTTTGCCGGTATAATATTTTAGATTTTTGGGAATAGAAAAGGGGGTAGGCCCAATGTTTAATATCGGCGACATGGCCGTCTATCCCGCCCATGGGGTGGGAGTGATTGAAGCGGTGGAAAACAAGGTGATCGGAGGTCAAGAGAAGACTTTTTACGTGATGCGGATCCTCGAAAACAACATGACCGTTCTGGTTCCCAAAGACACCGCGCACAAGATTGGCCTAAGGAGTCTGATTCCCAAGGAGGAGGTCCCCAAGGTTTACGAAGTCCTAGGGCAAAAAGAACTCTCTTTCAATCATCAAACCTGGAATCGGCGTTATCGGGAATATATGGAAAGATTGAAAAGCGGTTCTATTTACGACGTGGCAGAAGTCCTTAAAGATCTTCATTTAGTAAGTCTTCAAAAACCCCTTTCTTTTGGTGAACGCAAGCTTTTTGATACCGCTTATAATTTGTTGGTAAAAGAGTTGGCCTTGGCTGAAGGGGTGGACGAAGAGGAAATAAAGGCCCGTATAAAAAAAGTCTTGGGATAAAGGAGGTCCTTTGCGTTCTTATTTGGTACCCGTTCTCTTAGTTTTGGCGGCCGCTGTCATTGGTTTTGTCACTTTCTGGTATTTTCCGCCTAAAGAAGGCCCGGTTTACTCCCCTTGGCTAGGATTTCTGGCAGGGGCCGGGGTGGGGCTGGTCATTCTCTGGGTGGAGCGTCTCATCCGACGCCTGCCTTTGTCCCAGCTCGTGGGAGGGGCGGTAGGTCTCCTTTTAGGTCTAGGAGTGGCCAAACTCCTATCTTCTTTTTTCCAGGTGCTGGCCCAAGGGGTAGTTTCTACCTTTATCTATGTCATGTTGGCCCTGGCTTTGGGTTATTTAGGTTTGGTGGTAGGGGGGCGGCGGTTTCGAGAGCTCAAGATCATGGAGGGGTTGGCCCATCCTTTCTCTTACGTCTCCAAACGGCTTCCCAAGAAAGAATGTCCTAAGGTGGTAGACACCAGCGCCATTATAGACGGGCGCCTCGCTGATATCTGCGAGACGGGTTGGATCGACGGGCCCTTGATCATTCCCAATTTTGTTCTCTCGGAAGTCCAACATATTGCCGATAGCAAAGACCCCCGTAAAAGGGAGCGGGGCCGACGAGGGCTTGACGCCCTAAATCGCATCCGGGAATCCGGTAAAGTAGAGGTGCGTTTCATAGACCAGGACTATCCTCGCATCCGGGCCATCGATGAAAAACTGGTGAGACTTTCTCGAGACCTTAAGGCCAAGCTGATCACCACCGACTTTAACTTGAACAAGGTGGCCCGCCTTAAAGGGGTGGAAGTCCTTAATGTGAACGAACTGGCCATGGCCTTACGACCCGTAGTTACCCCTGGGGAAGAGCTTCGCCTCCAGGTTTTAAAAGAAGGGAAAGAAAAGGACCAGGGTGTGGGCTATCTTGAAGACGGGACTATGGTAGTGGTAGAAGGCGGGCGCCATCTCATCGGGAAAGAAGTGACGGTGGTAGTCTCGAGCGTTCTTCAAACTCCTTCGGGCCGCATTGTATTTGTTCAACCCAAGGCCGAGGCCCAAGCGGCTTAAGCCGTGCCCAAGATCAAGGTCCTTCCCCCCGAAGTTTATCGCCGCATCGCCGCCGGAGAAGTGATTGAACGCCCGGCTTCGGTGGTAAAAGAGCTGGTGGAAAACGCCCTGGATGCCGGGGCCCGGACTATTCGGGTGGAGTTGGAGGATGGAGGCCGCAGTCTCATCCGGGTCTTAGATGACGGCGAGGGGATGGGACCAGAAGACCTGCGTCTTTGCTGGCAGGCCCATGCCACCAGTAAAATTTCATCCGCCCAAGATCTCTTGCGCTTGGTGAGTTTCGGCTTTCGGGGGGAGGCCTTGCACAGTCTGGCCCAAGTCTCCTCCCTTACCATTTTAAGCCGTCCTCGAGACTCTGAACATGCCCATCGGCTTCGGGTGGAATTCGGTCAGGAAAGAGATTTTCAGGTTGCTCCCGGGCCCTTGGGGACCACGGTGGAGGTGCGCGATCTCTTTAGCGGTTTTCCGGCCCGCAAAGCCTTTCTTAAAAGCCCTCGGGCCGAAACGGGAAGGGCGCTTGAGGTCTTCCGGGCTTTGGCCTTAGGACATCCCGAGGTCGCCTATAGCTTTTATTCTCAAGGAAAAAAGCTTTTTTCCTTCTCAGGAGGGGCCCGGCGGGCGCTTTTGGCCCAGATCTTGGGCCTTTCGGATGAAGAATTGGAAGAAGAGCAATGGGAAGAAAAGGGCTTAAAGGTCGAACTGATCCTGACCAAACCTTCTTCGGCCCTGGCCACCAGCCGCTATCTCTATCTCTTGGTCAACCGTCGCCCAGTACGGGACCGCCGGCTGGTGGGGGTCCTGCTCGAGGCCCTTCGAAGTCATTTCCCAGCCGGACGTTACCCCGCCGGTGTTCTAGCCTTGGAAATCCTTCCCCACCTGGTGGACGTAAACGTCCATCCAGCCAAGTGGGAAGTGCGTTTTCGGGAAGAGGTTCGGGTCTTTCGGGCTGTGAGAGCCCTGGCCGAAAGGCTCTTTGCTCCCCGGGTAAAACCGATAAAAGTCTCCCCTTCTGAAGACCTAGCCCTGGGGCCTCTTCTTAAAGACCGATCCTTTGGGCCCCAAGAAAGCCCTTCTAAGG
>JALWWR010000176.1:679-1018 GCA_026993045.1 Thermodesulfatator sp. | reverse complement strand
CGCACGTCAAGGCAGGCGATGATACGTTTGGCAAGCCGGGTTCTTTCCGGGATGCGCGGGGGGAGCACGGCCTCGCCCCCTAGGGAGAGGAAGTTTTCAAGGATCTTAAGCCCCGCGGGCCCGCTTTTTTCCGGATGGAACTGAAGGGCCACGATGTTTCCGCTTTCTACCGCTGACACGAACTCCACCCCGTAGTCCGTGCGGGTGAGGGCCAAGGCGGGGTCCGCCGGATCCACGTAATAGGAATGGACGAAGTAGAATTTTTCCTCCCCGGAAAGACCCCGGAAGAGGCGGGAGGGTTTTACCGGTTTTATGCCGTTCCAGCCGATGTGGGGCACG
>JALWWR010000176.1:0-669 GCA_026993045.1 Thermodesulfatator sp. | reverse complement strand
CCCTGAACCGGCGCACGAACCCGGGAAAGACCGAAAGCCCGGCCACTCCCGGGGCCTCCTCGCTGCCCTCAAAAAGGACCTGGAGCCCGAGGCAGATCCCGAGAAAGGGCCGATTCTTTCGCAGGTATTCGCGCAGGGGTTCCACAAAACCCTTTTCGTGTAAGGCCCGCATGATGCTTCCGAAGTTCCCCACCCCCGGAAAGACCAGGCGTTCGGCTTTTAGAATATCCTCAGAAGTTTGTACTACTTTGACTTGTGCTCCTAAATAACGGAGGGCGTTTATCACACTACGGACGTTTCCAGCGCCGTAATCTAACAGGGTGACTTCCATGCCCTGGTCTCCTTTTTGGAGCCCATTTTAACATAAAAGAAAACCTCCCATACCCTTAGTGCCTCTAAAGCTCATTTTAGAGTCTTCTTTCATTCCCAAAAGGCCTGGAGGAGAATTCGCCAGGGACTTAAAGGAAGGTTAGAATGAGAATATGTCTAAACTTCAAGAGGCCTTGAAGGCTTTGAACGCGGTCCTGCGGGGCAAAGAAAAAGAGGTGCGTTTAGCGCTAGCCTGTTTTTTGGCTGGAGGACATCTTCTTTTAGAGGATCTTCCAGGAACCGGAAAGACTACTTTGGCCCTGGCCCTAGCTCGGGTTACCGGATGCGGTTTTAAGAAAA
>JALWWR010000175.1 GCA_026993045.1 Thermodesulfatator sp. | reverse complement strand
GTACAAATTTTTGAGGAAAATAAAAAGTACTATCTAACTCTTGATTTTTGGTATAAGAGCCAACTAATTCATCATTACCATCAAAAACTTCCCCAAACATTAAAAATTTGTCTTTTCCTATATTTTTGGTGTATTCTCTTATTTCTTTTGTAAAATATTCCCAAAATTCATGTTCTACATGTTTAACTGTATCTATTCTAAAACCATCAAAGTCTGCAACTTTAATCCAATATTTAAATACATCAGTTAAAGCCTTTCTTACATCTGGTCTTGTTGTATCTAAATCTTTTAAACCACCAGGAAAATCCCAGTTATCAATCCCCGCTCTTTTAGGATTTGCCGCAAGGCATCTGCGTCCTCGTTGGTTTCGATGTGCCGTTTGAGGGTGTCTTTCGGGAGGTTTCGGTAAAGCAGGGTTTGCTCGACCAGCCGGGGAAGTTCTCCGAGGAGCATTTCCTCGGCCTCGTGTCCCAGGATGCGTCGTCCGGCGGCCGGAAGTCCGACGAAGAAGCGAAGTTCCACGAAGTCTTGCGTCACATAGCAGGAGGTGCGCTCCAGGACCTCCTGGCCGGGGGTGTCCACAAAGATCTGGCCGCTTTTCCCGGACCCCCTCCGTTCGGAGGCGCGTCGGGCTGCGCGGGCAAAGGCGCGGGTGAGGAAATCGCGCAGGGCGATCTCTCGGGATCGGTTGTGATAGGTGTGAGGGGGGAACTCGGCGATTCTCTGCGGGACGCGCACGCGGAAGCGGCTGGGAGCGGCGAAGGGGTCTCCCTGGACATGGTCCACATAGAGTGTGAAGAAAGGAAAGGAGAAGCGCTTCCCTTGAAGTTCCTTGTAAGCGCCGTAACCCCGGCCGTCGATCCGTCGCAGGATTCCTTGGAGCATCCGCATGGGAAGGGATTATAGAGGAAAAGGTTCCTTGTCTGGAGAAGGAGTTTGGCTTACATTTCGGGAAGTCAGCAACAGGAGTGTGGGATTGTGGAGAGTGTTGGCTTTAATATGCTGAGCCTTTTCCCCATTTTACTGGGTTTTTTCTCCCTCAGCGTCTCGGCGTACATCCTTTGGTGGAATTACCGGGACCCGGCGAACCAGGTCTTTTCCTTCATCGCTTTTGGCCTTGGGATTTGGTTTCTGATCACCGGGATGATGTGGCAGGCACCTAGACCGGAGGAGGCTCAAGTCCTTGCAAACATCCGGTTTCTCGGAACACTCTTCATGCCTGCCCTTACCCTCCATTTTGCCTTGGCTTTTAGCCGGCATCCCTTTTACCAGCGATACCCCTATTTGATTATTTTGGTTTATTTGCCAAGTTTTGTCTTTCTGCCCAGCGCTTTGGGGGGAGAGTATGTCTTGGGGGTGACCCGGACTTGGTTTGGGTATGAGGTGGTTTTCAGTGCAAGCGCGGTCCCGTTCCTTCTTTGGTTTTTAATCGGGGTCTTTCTGGGGTTGGCCATTTTAGGCACTGCTTATCTGCGGGCACCCCGGCAAAGCATCGTGAGGAGGCAGCTGGGAATTGTGTGGATCGGTATGGCGCTTCCTTATGGGGTTGCGATTTTTTCTTTTGCCCTTTCCAGTGTCGTTGGGGAAGTGACCCCTCCGATTGCAACCATATCGGCGTCGCTCTTCTCCTTCCCCCTTTACATCCATGCGCTCCGGCGGTACGGGCTCTTCCGCCTCACTTCACTGGGGCTGGTTCATGTGTTCCAGAAGCTTCAAGAAGGGGTTTCGGTCAGCGATTTCCGGTTTCATCTCACCGAGGGGAACGCCGCTTTCTGGAAGATCACCGGGGAGTCTCCAAAAGAGGCTTTGGGGCAGCCCCTGGAGACCCTTTTTGAGCGTGCGCTGCCCGAGATGCGCCCCCTTGTCCAGGAAGTGAAAGCGCACCCCCATAGCTTCCTCCACCGGGACATCGAGGATCAACGGCGAGGCCGATATTTTCAAGTTTCTGTTTACCCCATTGAAGAGCGTGGAGGGCTTTTGGGTCATGCCTGGATCTTTCAGGATATCACCGAGCGGGTTCAGGCCTTCCGGGAGCTGGAAGAGACCCTCCGATGGGTTCAAGGTTTGCTGGAGTTTTCCACCTATTTGCTCTCCACTTTGGATCGCCGGGAGGCTATGGAGCGGGCCTTGGAAACAGCTGTCCGGGTTGTGGGAGGGGAGATCGCTGTGGTATTCCTGTACCACGAAGATCGGGAGGTATTAAAGCTGGAAGCCCATCGGGGTTTTCCGGAGCTCTATTTACGCCGCTTTTCGGAGGCAAAGCTTGGGGAGCGTGTGGTGGGGAAAGTGGCGCAAACAAGGGAAATGATCTTGATCGAAGATGCGCTACGGGACCCTAAGGCGACGCCCGAAGTGGTTCGAATCCTGAAATACCGCTCTTTGGTCGCGGTTCCTTTGGTTTCACAAGACCGGCTAATCGGTGTGTTGGCGGTGCTGTCTTCACAGCCCCGGCGGTTTCATCCTCGGCGTCTGCCTTTCTTCCGTCTCCTCGGAAACCTTTTGGGCATCGCCATCCACAACGCTCAGCTTTACGGTCAGCTCCGTGAGGCCGTGGAGAAATTGCGGAAAACTCAGGAGATGCTGATAGAAGCGGAGAAGGAGGCGGCCATCGGTCGGCTTGTTGCAGGGCTTGCCCATGAGGTGAACAACCCCCTGACCCCGATTTTAGGGTTCTCACAGCTCCTCCTGGAACAGGAAACTCTCCCGGAAGAAGTACGAGAGATGCTTCGTGTAATCGAGCAAAATGCTCTTCGCATCCGGTCCATTGTACACGGTCTTTTGGCTTTTGTCCGCCGCTATCCGTCTCGGAAAGAGCCGTTGGACATCAACGATGTGGTGCGGAGTGTACTTGGTGCTTACCGCCACAGGATTCAGGGTGAGGGGATCCAAATCGAAGAAGAATTGGCCCCTTCGCTTCCCCTGGTTACCGGGGATTTTGACCAGTTGGTCCAGGTCTTCCTGAACCTTTTGTTGAATGCGGAAGAGGCGCTTCTTGGGCAGAATCAGAGCGCTCAACGGATTATCCGAATTCAGACCAAAGCGGATCCCGACGCCCAAAAGGTGTTTCTCGTGGTGGAGGATTCCGGCCCTGGGGTCCCTCCCAACTTGCGTTCCCGGATCTTTGAGCCCTTTTACACCACAAAAGAAGTGGGGAAGGGGACCGGCTTAGGTCTGGCAATTGCTCGGGGAATCGTGGAAGATCATCAGGGGACCATTGAGGTTGGAGAAAGCTCCCTGGGAGGTGCCCGCTTCCAGGTTACTCTCCCCGCACTGTCTGTATAATAGAGCGTTGATTTCGAACCGGAGCATGAGCGATGCCTAAGATCACCATAGACGGGAAGGAATACGAATTTCAGCCGGGAGAAACGGTTCTTCAGATTGCCTGGCGCAACGGGATCGAGATCCCGGTCTTTTGTTACCATCCCCATCTCCCGGTCTTTGCCGGGTGCCGGATGTGCCTGGTAGAGGCGGAGATGCGAGGAAGGCGGGGGTTGATTCACGCCTGTGCAACGGAGGCTCAGGAAGGGCTTGTGGTCTACACACAGACCCCCGCCGTGAAGGAGTCTCGAGAGGGCGTGCTGGAGTTTCTGCTCCTCCATCACCCTTTGGATTGCCCGGTGTGCGACGCCGGAGGCGAATGCGACCTTCAGAACATCACTTTCCGCTTTGCCCGTCCGACTTCTCGGTTCGACTTCCCCAAAACGGAGCGGGAGCGCCGCTACGCCGGCCCCTTCCTGGAGCTGTATCCCAACCGGTGCATCCACTGCATCCGCTGCGTGAATTTCTACCAGGAAATCGCCGCCGACGAGGATTGGGGCGCCTTTCAGCGAGGGCATGACACGCTCGTAGGCCCCGCGCGCGACGCGAACCTGGAATCGGAGTTCTCCGGCAACATGGTGGAGATCTGTCCCCTGGGTGCCATCACCGCGCGAGATTACCGCTTTAAGGCGCGCCCCTGGGAGTACCAATCATTTCTTGCGGTTTCCCCCCACGACAGCGTTCAGGCCGGGGTGTACCTGGATGTCCGGACAGGGGGGCGATATGGG
>JALWWR010000174.1 GCA_026993045.1 Thermodesulfatator sp. | reverse complement strand
ATTTTGAAGGAGACGGGCGCGTAGCTCAGTTGGATAGAGCGTTGGCCTCCGGAGCCAGAGGTCGTGGGTTCGAATCCCGCCGCGCCCTCTATAAATTTCCGTAATTTCAACCCTCCCGGACCTCCGTTTTCCGGATCAATTTGCGTCGTTCCGGGTCGTTTCGTGCTATCACACGGTAAAAATACGGTAAAAGGAGGTCCGGCCCATGGCCACCCTCTCCCGCCACCCCTACAAGGGGCGCTTCCGGGTCCGGTATAAAATCACCTACCCCGACGGAAGAAAGGTCGAACGCTCCCGCCTCTGCCGCACCAAAAAGGAAGCCAGAGCCCTTCTTGCCAGAGCCGAAATACTCGAGGAAAGAACCAGATTTGCGAACTACACCCCCGAAGACGTGAAACAGTGGCAGGGCGCAGGGCTTCTCTCAAGACCGGATCTCCAAGCCCTTATGTCCGTGTTCGATACCGGGCTCCCGGGCTACACCCTGAAGGAAGCCGTCTCGGATTACCTCGCCGAAAGTAAGCATCTATCCCGGGGAGAACGTCAGGCCAGGGAAATAAGATCCAGGAATATTTTGCGTATACTGGGCTCTTCTACCCCTCTTGCCTCCCTGAAACCATCCGACGCAGAAGTCCTGAAAAGAACCCTTCTCGAAAAGGGCTACTCTCCGAATACCGTAAACAAACACCTGGGAGATCTCAAAAGGATCGCAGAAAGAGCCGTATCTCTCGGTCTCCTTCCGCGCAATCCCTTCTCCGCCGTAAAACCCATCAAAAACCACAAACCCTTCCAGCCCCGGGTGCTTTCCCCTCAGGAGGTGGAAATGGTCCTCGCCGAAGCCAGGAGATCCGGACTTCTTTACGGATGGATGTATCTGATCTTTCTTTTTGCCTTCGGATGCGGACTGAGAAGGTCGGAAATACTTTCCCTCCAGTGGGAATGGATCGACTGGGAAAGACGACTCGTCTTCGTAAAGAAAACCAAAACCGGTAAACCCAGGTTCGTGGGCCTGGGAGAAAGACTCTATTGTGAAC
>JALWWR010000173.1 GCA_026993045.1 Thermodesulfatator sp. | reverse complement strand
TGGAGGAGTCTTTGCGGGAGCACGCTGCCCAAGAGGCGGAAAAACGGGGGTTTTTGGCGTTGGACCTTCTCTCCCCTATCTTGGAGAAGGTCAGTCAGTACCTTCACCGGCAGCCCGAGGGGGTAGCGGGGATCCAGTATCAGATTAACGACTCGTACAAAGACCGGATCACCGCTATGGAGTTCACCATGAAGCACGACGACGGCTTAGGCATGAACACCATCAACCAGGCCGATATGGTGATCTTTGGCCCCAGTCGCAGCGGCAAAACTCCCCTCTCTATGATCCTGGCCATTCACGGGTACAAAGTAGCGAACGTACCCCTGATCAACGGGGAGCCGGTCCCTCCCCTTCCAGAGATCACCGGTCCCGTAGAAATCGGTCTTATCATCGATCCCCAAAGGCTTTTCCAGTACCGGGTAGAGCGACTAAAACGGCTTAACGCCGAGCTTTCCAAAGGATCTTACGCCGATAAAGAGGCCATTGCCCAGGAGGTAGAGTTGGCCAAACGGTTCTACCAACGCCGGGGGATCTACGGCATAGATGTAACCCATAAAGCGGTGGAGGAAGTGGCCGCCGAGGTCCTTCGCTACTACCGTATGAAGCGGCAGGCCCCCTGATGGCTCAACGAAAGCGCCGAGTCTTGATCGTAGACGCCGACAAGGCGTTCGTCGTCCAGGCCAAAGAGATGCTGGAGAAGCTGGGCTTTGTGGTGGATGTGAGCACGGAAAGGGAAGACACCTTAACCCAAGCCCAGGAGAAGAACCCGGATCTTATCCTTCTCTCGGCGGAGCTCCCCCGCGGTCCTGCCGAAGGGTACCTGATCTGCAAAGACCTAAAAACCCATCCGGTCCTCAAGACGATCCCCGTCGTCCTTATGAGCCGCCGGGCCAAAGAAGAGGATTTCGAAAAGCACCGCAAGCTGAAGACCCGTGCCGATGCCTACCTGAAGAAACCTATAACCGACGAGATCCTGCTCCAGAAGATTGAAGACCTCTTGGGGTTCTCTATCTCCCCGGAGGTGTACCAAGACATTGAG
>JALWWR010000172.1 GCA_026993045.1 Thermodesulfatator sp. | reverse complement strand
CCTATGGCCACCGTGATAGCTTTGATAAGCGTAATCGCTCTGTGGATAATGCGTAAATTTATTCAAGGCTATTTTACAGTCCGCACACCCCTTGATCTGCCAATTCTGTTGATCCTGTTATCTCTATTCCCCGCCATATGGGCCTCGGCTTATCCGGACGTTTCCCTCCCGGCCCTGACCCGAATCCTTTTGGGGATTATCCTCTACTACGCCGTGGTCAATTACCTCCACCAGGGCGGGCAAGTGGAAAAAGTACTATGGGCATTGACCTTGATGGGAGTAGGAATAGCCGGACTGGGCCTTGTAGCTACGGAATGGTTTGAGCACAAACTACCCTTTTTAGCACCTATATACAATCTCTTGCCCTCGTTATCTCCACCTTCCTCCATAGCCGGGCGAGCTGCTAAATGGGGAGGCCGCTATCATCCTAATATGGTAGGCGGCACTTTGGCAATGCTTTTACCCCCTATCCTGGGGTTATGGGGCGCAAACTGGAAGCGGCGAGGATGGAAAGCCTGGGAAACGTGGTTGGGAGGATTATGTTCCCTGTTCGTGGCTTTCGTTCTCCTGCTTACAGCCTCTCGAGCCGCTATTGCTGCTTTTGTGGTCTCAATCATTCTCATCGGTGGCTTTCTGTGGCGACCGGTGTGGATTTTGGGAGGATTGGGAGGGGTTTTGATAGGCGCTGTGATGAACAAAATGGGGCTTGAGCGGGTAGCGGATTTTGTGCTCTACACCGACATCTCCGCCAAATGGAGTTCAAGAGCAGCGATATGGAAAGCGGCCTGGAGGACAATGCTGGATTTCCCCCTGACCGGGGTGGGTTTGGGGACTTTCGACATCGTTTCCCGGAGCTTGATCGGGTGGCTGCCTGAGCTGGCAAAGAATGACTGGCGATATCATTCCCACAACATTTACCTGGAATTTGGCGTTAACCTGGGGGTGCCGGGTTTTGTGGCTTTTTTGGGCCTTTGCCTTCTCCTCGGATGGCTCATTCACAGAGGCTGGAAGAATCAGACAGGAGTAATCAGGATCATCCTT
>JALWWR010000171.1 GCA_026993045.1 Thermodesulfatator sp. | reverse complement strand
AGGCGCTGCCCAAGAAAATCCCAACGGGTCCCGGCATGGGGAAATTATACGGAAACCCGGCGGGGGAAGTTAGGGAGGCGTTCAGGACTCTAAAGCCTTCCGGATCGCTTCCAGCAGAGCCGCCTGTGGGCCGCGGGTGCGGGCTTTAAGGTAGTACCCGCCGGTCGGCGCCCCTCCTTGATCACCGGCTGCTCATCTTCGTAGGCCCAGTAGCGCCTGGGCTCTTCAAAGGGCGAGTTAAGGATGGGGTTATCTACAAGAAGAGACATCGCCTTTACCTACATTCTCGGATGGTCTTCTCTGCAATGGCGACGGCGTTCCGCACGCGGTGCCCAAGTTTAGGTACCTCATCGTCATAATCACATTCGTTCCGCCACTTTCGTAACTTATCCAAGCGGGAAGCCAACTGTGGTTTTCCTTGCCTTTTAAGGTGTTCCCTTAAAAGCCTGTGATCTTCAGCGGTTTTTGTTTTCTGGAAACCCAGATGTGCCTCCGCGTAATTGCGAACCCAGCAGAAAGCGGAATAATACGCCCGACTCACCGCAGAACGTTCAGCCGCTTCAGAGGAATAGCCCGCTGTTGTTTGACCACTTAAATCCTTAGCCAGTTCTAAATATTCCCGCCAATCGAAAGGCATTTTTAGTCGATCTCAGGGTCCCGGAAATCCGTGGTTAACTGCAACCATCCCTCCGCGTCGGCAAGACGGTCCAGGAACTCCGACTCTGCAGCCTCAATGCGCTCCATCACCTTTTCATCGTACTGCGGGAGTCGCACATAAAGGGCCAGGTAACGATCCTCAATTTCCGGATCCCGGTAAACCTCTAAAACAAGCCGCGCCTCTGGAAAGTGTTTTTTCGCTGCCCGTACGGCTTGGGGAATGACTTCGATTAAATCCGGAAACTCGGCGATGTAATCCTGAATTTCCCTTGCATCCCGCAAGTGAACTCCCTCCTCAATAAGCCACCTCATTACAGACTCCACCTCTTTAAACACAGAGGTCGAAACTTTAAGGAAATCTAAGAGCCGCACAGCCTGGAAGGACTCTGTC
>JALWWR010000170.1 GCA_026993045.1 Thermodesulfatator sp. | reverse complement strand
CCTCTCCCTTAAAGCCGGCGATAAAGGTGCCGTTTTCATAAACAAAGGCGGTGGAGAGGGAAAAATCGGTCCGGGCCGGCTTCCATTCCGGAAAGGGAAATTCCTTCAAACTAGAAAGGTCAACCTGGGAGACCTCGGCCACGCCCTCAAGGGTTAAAGATTCCAGATTCAATCGGCCTTTGCTGTAAAAACGCGGGGCCAGGTTGGCCTTTCCCTCCGTCTCCCATAGGATTTGAGGCCCCTTTAAGGCTAAATCTGCGGAGAGATCCGAGACTTCAAGCAAAATTATCCCTTGCCGTTGCAGTTGAAGCTTTCCCTGGGAAACGGCGAGCTTGGTAGCCGGAAGAAGGGGAATCCTTTCCCTCCAGGCCTTCCAGTCCCTTGGAGGGCCGGTCTTTTTCTCCAAAACCCAGATCAGTTCCGGGGCCACCAAAGCGAAATCTTTTATCACCAGCCGGCGATGCCAAAGGGCCTGGACATCGGGATACAAACGTAGGCTTTTTACGGTCAAGAGATAGTTAGATCCAACAACTCGTACCCCCTCTGCCGAAAGCCCCGGACGACCAAAGACCCGGATCCTTAAGGTCTGGACCTTTACTTGGGCCTTTAAGGTCTGAGAAAGCCTTTCGGCAATGCGATTTTTGATAGCCGAAAGATTTACCAAATAGGGAAGGAGCAGGCCCAAGGCCCCCAAAACCAAGAAAAACAAGAGAGAAGATATAACAAAAATCTTTAAAAATTTTTTCATTTTGAAAGACGGTTTAAAAACCGACGCATTTGGGAGGCCGCTTCCGAGTCCCCGAAGGGGATTTCTACCTGCACTTCTAGCCCCTGGCGACGAAAAAGAAGAGGAAGGGCATTGGGAACCGGAACCTCGCGATAGGTCGAGAGAGGAAGGTCCAGATAATGAATCAGAAGAACCCGGACTACCACCATATGGGTGACCACCGCTAAGACCTCTCCTGCCTCCTGATAAAAGAGGTCTTCCATGGCCCGAACCGCCCGTCCATAAACTTCCGCTAAGGTCTCACAGCCCGGAAGATAAAAACGATGCGGGGCTTTGGACCAGATTTCGTATTTTAGAGCCGGGTCCGAGCGCAACTCGCGTTTATAACGGCCCTCCCAGGGTGGGATGTTAATTTCTAAAAACCCAGGAGCCTCTATTATTTCCGCCTCTTTTAAAAGGGCCTTTAGGAGAAGCTCCGCCGTGTGGCGGGTGCGGTGCAAAGGACTTATGAAGATTTTTGAGGGAGGATCTTCCCGGAGGAACTCTCCAGCCTGTCGTGCCTGTTTTTCTCCGGCTGGAGTCAGCAATTCCTGCGTCCGTCCAGCAAACCGCCCCTCCGCATTAGCGAAGGTCTCTCCGTGGCGCAGGAGGTAAATTCGGGTCTCCATCTATCCTCCTCTTGGGCCTTTATCCTTAACATAAAAGCCCGTAAATGACCAGAAGAAGAGAGGGCTACCCCCTCTCCAGAGAAATTTCTTAAAGGACCAAACCAAGCCTCTTTAGCAGTATTTCGATTTTGGCGCTTCTCATTATAATGAGGGCCGGGAGGTGACAAGATGGGCGAGATCTTAGCCGTTCCTTTAGAAGAGGAGCTAAAACGTTCTTACTTAGACTACGCCATGAGCGTGATCGTGGGGCGGGCGCTTCCGGACGTGCGCGACGGGCTCAAACCCGTTCAGCGCCGCATCCTCTACGCCATGCACGAAATGAAAAACGACTGGAACAAGCCCCACAAGAAGAGCGCCCGTATCGTGGGAGAGGTCATCGGTAAATATCATCCCCACGGAGACGCCGCGGTCTACGACACCCTGGTGCGTCTGGCCCAGGATTTCACCATGCGCTACCCCTTGGTGGACGGGCAGGGAAACTTCGGTTCCGTGGACGGCGACGCCCCGGCGGCCATGCGATACACCGAGGTGCGCCTTTCCCGCATCGCCCACGAGATGCTGGCCGATATCGAAAAGGAGACTGTAGATTTTGCCCCCAATTACGATAACACCCTGCAGGAACCGGTGGTGCTACCCTCAAAGCTCCCCAATCTTTTAATTAACGGAGCCGCTGGGATTGCGGTGGGTATGGCCACCAATATCCCCCCTCACAACTTAGGAGAAGTGGTGGACGCTCTTATTGCCCTTCTCCATAACCCGGATCTCACCTTGGACGAACTTCTGCAATATATCAAAGGGCCGGACTTCCCCACTGGGGCCTTAATTTTGGGTCAGGAAGGTTTAAAAGAGGCCTATCTTACCGGTCGAGGCCTTATTCGTATGCGGGGGCGGGCCGTAATCGAACAGGAAAGGGGCCGCACGGCCATTGTCATTACCGAAATCCCCTATCAAGTAAACAAGGCCAAGCTGGTGGAACGCATCGCGGAGCTAGCCCAGCAGAAAAAGCTCGAGGGCATCGCCGAGGTCCGGGACGAGTCTGACCGGGACGGCATCCGAGTGGTGGTGGAGCTCAAACGAGAGAAGGCCGACCAGGCCCGAGTGATCCTGAACCAGCTTTACAAGCACACCCCGCTTGAGAGCAGCTTTGGTATTATCATGCTGGCCCTGGTGCGGGGCCGGCCGGAGCTTCTTTCTCTACGGGAGGTCCTCTGGCATTTCCTAGTTCACCGCCGGGAAATCGTCCTTAGGCGCACCCAATATGACCTGCGGAAGGCCCGGGAGCGGGCCCATATAGTGGAAGGTCTTTTAAAGGCCTTGGACCACCTGGACGAAATCATCGCTCTTATCCGGGGCTCTCGCACTCCAGCCGAAGCCAAGGAAAAGTTGATTCAGCGGTTCGCCTTTTCTTCGGATCAGGCCCAGGCCATCTTGGATATGAGACTTCAAAGACTAACGGCTTTAGAGCGGGAAAAACTCAAAGCCGAACACCAAGAACTTCGCCGTCAAATCGCCTGGTTTGAAAAGATTCTCACCCAAGAGGAGACTCTGAAAGAAGTCTTAGAAGCTGAACTGAAAGAACTTAAAGAAAAATATGCTGACCCCCGCCGTACGGAAATCATCCCGGAAGAAGGGGAGGTTTCCTGGGAAGATCTGGTGGTGGAAGAATCCATGGTGATCACCTTTACTTACCAAGGTTACGTAAAACGCCTCCCCCTCTCCACTTACCGCCAGCAACGCCGAGGAGGCAAAGGGGTAAGCGGTCTTTCGGTAGGAGAAAAAGACGCTGTAAAAGACCTTTACGTGGCCACTACCCATGAAATCTTCCTATGTTTTACCAATCAGGGCCGGGCCTATTGGTTGCGGGTGCTTGACATTCCGCAGGCTGGACGCCAAGCCCGAGGCACGGCCCTTTCGAACCTCCTTTCTCTGGGAGAAGGTGAAAAGGTCTCAGCGGTGTTGCCAGTGCGAGAGTTTTCTCCGGGGCGTTACGTGGTCTTTGCCACTCAACAAGGGATAATAAAAAAGACGGCCCTTTCGGAATTTTCTCATCCCCGCTCCACGGGGATCGTGGCCCTTAGATTGCACCAAAATGACAAATTGGTGGCCGCAGGCCTTACCGATGGCGAACAAGAGATCCTCCTTCTTACCCGCAAGGGACAAGCCATACGTTTCCCTGAAAAAGACGTGCGGCCCATGGGACGAAATGCTACCGGAGTCAAAGGCCTAGACCTCCGGCCGGAGGATGAAGTGGTAAGCCTTCTGGTCCTTCCCAAAGATGAAAAGCGAGATCTTCTTACGGTCACCGAATACGGTTATGGGAAAAGGACCCCCCTTAAAGAATATCGCCTCCAGAGCCGGGGTGGCAAAGGCATTATAGCGGCCAGGATAGACGCCAAATCTGGAGACCTAGCCGGAGGACTCTTGGTTTCTGAAGAAGACGAGATCCTTTTACTTTCTGAAGGGGGTAAGATCATCCGTTTAAGGGTCAAAGACATTCCTTTTAAAGGTCGGGCCACTCGGGGAGTAAGGCTCATCTTTTTGGAACAGGAAAAACTAGTAGGTTTGGCCCGCGTTAGGGAGGCCTAGGCCACCGGACGATAAAAGGCGTCGCGCTCCACGGGCTCAAACCCCGCCTCCCGAATGAGGCGTTCGATTTCGGCCCGGGAAAGGGCTTCGGCCTCCCGGCCCCCGGAGGCCTCGCTGATCTTCTCCTCCACCACCGTACCGTGCAGATCGTCGGCCCCGAAATGGAGGGCCAGCTGGGCCAGCTTGACCCCCAGGA
>JALWWR010000169.1 GCA_026993045.1 Thermodesulfatator sp. | reverse complement strand
GAGGGGGCCGTAACCCAAGGCCTCGCCGGTCTTTAGCGTCCGCACCTCTAAGATCCGGGCCTTGAAGGTCATCACGGGTTTCAACTTTACATAGGCCCGGGCCCGAAAGGAAGGATAACTCCCGTAAAGACTCAGGCCAGGCCGCACCAGGTTTCCCCCGGCCCCTTTTAAGAAAATAACCCCTGCGGAATTAGCAAGATGGAAAAACCGGGGTCGAAACCCGGCCTCGAGGACCATCTCTCGGACCCGACGAAAGTTTGTCAACTGTTCTTGGGTCAGGGGATCTTCTGGACGTTCCGCACAAGCCAGGTGGCTCATGACCCCTGTCATCCGCAGTTGAGGATGTTCCCGAAGGATCTCCACCGCCCGGGGCCATTCCTCAAGCTCAAGCCCCAGCCGGTTCATACCGGTGTCGAACTTGAGGTGAAATTCCATCTGGAGGCCTTTTCGTCGGGTGAAAGTAGCCAGTTCTTCTAACATGGGAAGAGAAACCACCGCCGGCAAGAGGCGCAGCTGGTGAATTTCAGGCAACCAGTCCCTTTCAAACCCCGAAAGAAGTAGAAGCGGCAAGGCCAACCCCGCCTTCCTTAGCCGCCAAGCCTCCTCAGGATCCGAAAGACCAAAACCAGCCGCCCCCTCTTCGGCCAAGACCCGGCCCACCTCCACCAGCCCGTGACCATAAGCCTCGCTTTTTATTACGGGGTAAAACACCGTTTCCGAGGAGAGAAGGGCCTTTAGGGCCCGAAAATTGTGACGCAAGGCCCTTAAATCTATTTCAATCCATTTAGACCATTGGATCGGAACACCCTCCGGTACCGAAAGTCTCTAATTCCTTTACTCCAAAGTCTGTTACTTGGCAAAAAAGAAGAGAACTTGTAACTTCACCTTATTGGGGCCTGAAAGGCCGAGAAGATTCCCTAGGAGAAACTTTTTTGAGAAGGAAGCCACCGGCCCCGGAGGGATTTTGAAGGGACTTTTCAAGAAGCCTCAAAGAGGGTTGACAAAGAATAAAGCTGATATTATAGATAAGAATAGTCTACTATAAAGGAGAAGGAGATGAGAAAAGAGCCGCTTTTAGAAATCAGAGACCTTTGGGTAGAGGTAGAAGGGAAGGAAGTTTTAAAGGGAGTCAGCCTCACCATTCCCAAGGGGGAAACTCACGCCCTTTTCGGCCGAAACGGTTCGGGGAAGACCACTCTCCTTATGACCATTATGGGCTTTCCCATGTACCGGGTGCGTCACGGACAAATCCTTTTTAAAGGGGAAGACATCACGACGCTTCCTCCTTTTGAGCGAGCCCGGCGGGGGATCGGCATTATGTTCCAGCGCCCGCCCACCATCCGAGGGGTAAAGCTCCGAGAAATGTTGAAGCTCTGCGCCAAGGAAAACGGGGTAAAGATCGAAGAGCTAGCTCGAGAATTCGGGTTTGAGGCCTTTTTGGAGCGGGATGTTAACCGGGGGTTCTCAGGGGGAGAGCTTAAAAAGAGCGAACTTCTGCAGCTTCTGATCCAAGATCCAGACCTGGTCTTGTTAGACGAACCGGAATCCGGAGTGGACATGGAAAACATTCAAGTGGTGGGGCGGATGATCCGAAAGCTCTTACAGAAAGACACCCACCGGCCCCGGACTAAGAGCGGGCTCATCATAACCCATACCGGTTTTATACTCCAGTATGTCCCAGCCGACCTTGGTTACGTAATGATGGATGGCACCATTTATTGTGAAGGAAACCCTCAAGAGATCTTTGAGGGCATACAAAAACACGGATACGAGGAGTGTTTACAATGTCTGAGAAGAATAGAAGCTTAGAACCTAGGATTGAGGAGTTTAAGTCGGCTAAAGAGGGAGATATTCCCCGCTCGGTGGAGGAGCTGAGTCCCGAGGAATGGGAACGGCTCAAAGAAGTGGGGATTGAGCCCCAGGCCCAAAGGGAAGGGGAGTTCATCCAGACCGACGCCCGCGTGGTACACTGCAAAAGTCTTCCGGAAGGTCTGGAGCTCCTTCCGGTAACCGAGGCCCTGAAGAAATACGACGGGTTAGAAGAATATTGGTGGAAAGCCGTTCCGGCAGATAAAGACCAGTACACCAAGGCTACGGATGAGGACTTAGACGATGGGTATTTCATTCGGGTCCTTCCGGGATACAAGCTGGTGTATCCGGTGCAGACCTGTCTTTACATCCGGACCCCAGGAGTGGTGCAAAAGGTGCATAACATTATTATCGTGGAAGAAGGGGCGGAGCTTAATCTTATCACCTCCTGTACCACCCATCCTCATGTGCGCTCTGGCTTCCATATCGGAGTTTCGGAGTTTTATGTGAAAAAGAACGCCCGGCTGACCTTCAC
Source organism: Thermodesulfatator sp. (assembly GCA_026993045.1). Taxonomy (GTDB): domain Bacteria; phylum Desulfobacterota; class Thermodesulfobacteria; order Thermodesulfobacteriales; family Thermodesulfobacteriaceae; genus JALWWR01. Next base: position 1,847 of record JALWWR010000169.1, on the reverse strand, counting down.
TATGATCCACTATTGGGGAGAAGAGACCCATGTCCGTCCGCGAACCGGAATCATCGTAGAGGAAGGAGGAACTTACATCTCCACTTATGTTACCCTCCATCAGGTGGCCACGGTGCAGGCCATGCCCAACTGCCGTTTAATAGGCCCTGGGGCCAAAGCCACTTTCGGCTCGGTAGTGGCGGCCCCTCAAGGCTCTTATCTAGACCTCGGGGCTCGGGTCTCCTTAGAGGCCCCTGAAACCCGGGCCGAAATCATTTCCCGAAGCGTAAGTTATGGGGGAGAGAGCATTGCCCGGGGACACCTCATCGGAAAAGCCCCTGAAATCAAGGCCCATTTAGAATGCCAAGGGCTTATGCTCTCCGATGAGGGGGCCATCAAGGCCATCCCGCAGTTAGACGCCCATTATGCCAACGTGGACATGTCTCACGAGGCCGCAGTGGGCAAAGTAGCCCAAGAAGAAATCGAATATCTGATGGCTCGAGGGCTTTCAGAAGAGGAAGCTACCTCCCTTATTGTGCAAGGATTTCTCAGTGTTCGCATCGAAGGTCTCCCTCAGACCTTGCAGGAGAGGATTGATCGTGCTATCGAACTAGCTCGTGAAGGACTCTGATTTCCCTTTGAAACCCTGGCTTAAAGGGCTCCCGCCTTATACTCCGGGAAAGTCTCTGGCGGAGGTAAGGCGGGAGCTAGGCCTAAAAGGGCCGATTTATAAGCTGGCCTCCAACGAAAACCCCTTGGGGCCATCCCCTAAGGCTCTCAAAGCCCTTGAAAAGGCCCTCCCTCAAATCCATCGTTATCCCGAAGCCTGTAACCAGGAGCTTCTTGAAGCTTTAGCCCGGCACTGGGGCGTAGAGCCTCAAAATCTAGTCCTAGGCAACGGATCAAACGAGATCTTGGACCTCTTAGTCCGGGCCCTGGTGAGGGAGGGGGAAGAGATCCTGGTTAGCGACCCCACCTTTCTTATGTACCAAAAGTTCGCCCAAGCCGCTGGAGCCCGTCTTAAAAAAATCCCCCTTCGGGATTACAAACATGATTTGGAGGCCTTTTTAAGGGCCCTCTCCCCCAAGACGCGGATCATCTTTTTGGACCATCCCCATAATCCTACGGGTTCGGTCTTTTCACAAACCCAGTGGGAGACCTTTCTTTCAAAAGTCCCGGAGGGAGTCTTGGTGGTCCTAGATGAAGCTTATGGGGAATTTGTTCGCGATCCCGAAGCGGCCTCTGGCCCTCAGACCTTCAAGAGCGGCTATCCCATAGCCGTGGTACGGACCTTTTCTAAGGCTTACGGCCTAGCGGGTTTGAGGATCGGTTACGGGCTCCTTCCCACCTCTCTAGCCCGGACTTTGAATGCCCTGCGGCAGCCCTTTAATGTAAACCTCCTGGCCCAGGTGGCGGCTCTAGCGGCTTTAGAGGATAAGGAACATCTTAAAAAGACTCAAGAGACGGTCTGGGAAGGACTGGACTTTTTCTATCGCGAACTTCCAGCTTTGGGAGTCCGGCCTCTTCCCTCTCAGGCCAATTTCTTATTAGTTGATTGCGGCCAGCCCGCCCGGCCCATCTACGAGGCCTTACTTCGGCAAGGGGTGATTGTGCGTCCCATGGAGGCTTACGGATTTGCCCAGCATTTACGGATTTCAGTGGGACGGCCCGAGGAAAATCAAGCCCTGATAGCGGCCTGGAAAAAATGGCTTCAAGGCTCATCATAACCATCGACGGCCCCGCCGGCTCGGGGAAGACCACCGTAGCCCGACTTTTGGCCCAGAGGCTTCAGGGCCTTTTGCTAGAATCTGGGACCCTTTACCGGACTTTTACCTGGGTATGGCTCAAAGAGGCCGGGGAGACTCAGC
>JALWWR010000168.1 GCA_026993045.1 Thermodesulfatator sp. | reverse complement strand
CGCCCTCCCCCTCCCCGGTAGGGCCCATTGGAAGCGGCGCAAAGGTAGATCAGGTAAAGCGCTACTTCGATGCCTTTTTGGAGGCCAACCTTAACGCTAAACGCATGGACTTAGGACTCTTTTCCGCCGAGGAAACGGGGATGCGTCTGGTGGAAAACATCTTTAACGAGACCGGCGATCTCGGTCTTGCCCGGCTTCTTAATGACTTCTTTTCCGCCTGGGAGACCCTTTCCAACCGCCCGGAAGGAATCCCCGAAAGGCGGCTTCTTGTGGAAAAGGGAAAGCTTCTTGCCGAAAATATCCGGACCAAGTTTCAGGGGTTGCGGGACTTGGAACACGAGATGGGCCTCAAGCTCAAAAGCGTGGTGGACCGCATAAACGACCTCGCCCGGCAGATCGCGGAACTGAACCTCCAGATCACCTCTGCCGAGACCGGAGGGCATGAGGCCAACGACCTTCGGGACCATCGCGACCGCTTGGTGTCCGAACTTTCAAAGTTTGCCCCCATCCGGTACTTTGAGAACAAGGATGGGGCCTACAACGTGATTCTGGGCCGGGGCTTCAATCTGGTGGACGTGGATCGAGCCTGGAGGCTTGAAATCTCCGGGACTAAGGTCTACTGGGTGGGACACCAGGGAGAAAAGGCCCGCCTTACCGGAAAGGAAGTCACCGGCGGAGAACTCGGAGGCTGGCTTCGAATCGTGGAACAGATCTCCGACGACTGGAACCACGAATACGTTTCCGGAAGCAGGGCTGTAATTCGCCCGAATGGAAGCCTTCTCACCGAGGACGTCACTTTTGAGGAACTGAGGCTTTCGGTAGGAGACGAATTCCGATTTACCGGAAAGGACCATTTCGGAAACACGGTAAATGGCTCCTATAAGATTACGGACCCCACAAAAACCGTAAGGGACCTTCTTAATGAAATAGAACGGACCTTTGGCTTTACGGTTTCGGCCTATATTGAGGACAGAAGACTCTACATCAAGGACGCCTACCGCGGACCGGGACACCTCGCCTTCTCCTTCACTCAAACCCCTCTTGATTTCGGAAGCTTTGACAACCCGTCTC
>JALWWR010000167.1 GCA_026993045.1 Thermodesulfatator sp. | reverse complement strand
TCCTTTGGGTGGCCCGCCTAGCCCTGGGGGCTCACCTTCCCGTAGCCTTTTTAGAGGCCCTTCTAGGGGTCTTGATATGGAAAGGGCTGCGGTACCTAAAGCCGGCCTTGTTTCTAGGGTTAGTCTTACTGGGGGCCTCTGGGGCCTGGGCCCACCGTTTGGATCTAGATGTTATCCCAGAAAAAGATCACCTTCGGGTGGAAGTCTTTTTTTCTGACGGCACCCCCGCCCGCGGGGCTAAGGTACAAATGTTTTCTGGAACCCGAGAGATAGCCCACTGCCAAACTAATCCTCAAGGAGTCTGTTTCCTGCCTCGCCCCACTCTTGAGGAAATTCAGATCGTGGTGTTTGAGGCCTTGGGCCACCGGGCCGAAAGAAAACTGGCCTTAGAAGAGCCCCCACCCCCTGGGCACCCTCAAAAAGGGATCCCTTATTCCCGGGTCTTTTTGGCCCTTGGGATCTTGGCCTTGGCGGGCGCCGGGGGACTTTTCTGGAGGAGGATCCGTGCATCTTCCCGAATTGGACCGGTATAGCCGCCGCCCCGGTTTCCTCCAATCTCTAGACCCTCGTTTTAAGCTTTGGGCCCTGGGGCTCTTTCTCTTGGCCACCAACCTTTCCCAAAAACCCCCGGTAGTGGCCTTGGCCCTAGGAGGAGCAGTCTTTCTCCTCCTCTTGGCCCATTTCCCTAAGTCCTACCTCTGGTGGCATCTGAGGGTACCCTTTTTAGTGGGGCTTCTCATGGCCTTTCTCCTTTCCTTTTCTTCTCCCAACGGTTGGTGGGCCTGGCCCACCCCCCAGAGCCTTACCTTAGGCCTTATAGTATTGGCCAAGGTCTGGGCCTCCTTCGCCTATTTCTTGGCCTTGATAGGGACCTCCCCCCTCCACCACACCTTGCGGGCAGCTCGGTCCCTGAAAGTCCCAGCTAAATTTTTGGCCTTGTTGGTGTTCTCTTACCGCTATCTCTTCGTTCTCTTGGACGGTTTCCGAACCCTAAAATGGGCCTTAGCAGCCCGGGGCTTTCAGGAAAAGACCTCTTGGACTACCTATCGCACCAAGGCCCGGCTTTACGTGATCCTCTTAGCCCGAGCCTACGAGGAAACCGAAAAGGTGCTCTGGGCCATGTATGCCCGGGGATTTTCCTCCTTCAAACTTCCCCCGCTTCCTTCCCTCACAAACCCCGGGAAAGGAGGTCTCTTTTTATTGTTTCCCGCCCTCCTTCTGCTCCTGGCCCTTTTTTGGTAAGCTTTAAGAAATAAAGTGAGGGAGGGGAAGATGCCGCTTAGAGCCTACATCTTAATCAATACCCAGATCGGGAAGACCGCCGAGGTAGCCCGGACTTTATCCGAAATGCCGGAAGTCAAGAAAATAGACGTAATCATGGGGCCTTATGATATAATCGCCCAGGTGGAGACCGAAGATCACGACACCCTCTCTGAAGTGGTATTGCGCAAACTCCAAAACACCCCTTATATCCAGCACACCATGACCTGTCCGGTAGTGAAACTAGAGGAGGGGCACTAAAGGAAGCGGGCCAGGATTTGGGCGTAGCGCTGGGAAGCCCCTTTTAATTTAGAAGCGGCTCGGAAGGCTTGCCTAGCGCGGCGTTCCCTTTCCCTCGGTTCTGTTAGCCAAGTCTTTAAGACCTGGGCCCCCTTTTCCGGAGAATCTACTTGGCAGGCCCCGCCCTCGGTCAAGAGGACCTCTTTTTCTAAAGGAAAATTTTCCAAGTAAGGGCCGAAGAGCACCGGTTTTCCCCAGACCGCGGGCTCGATGGGGTTCTGCCCTCCTAAAGGGGCGAAACTCCCTCCCACAACCGCCGCTTCGGCCAGGGCGTACAAAGAAAAAAGCGGGCCTATCTCGTCTACTATCACCACTCGAAAGCCTTGGAGACCCTGGGCCCCCTTGAAAAAGGCCACGGGCAAACCTAAAGGGGCTAGGCTTTCATAAAAGGCCCGGGCCCTTTCCGGATGCCGAGGCACCACCACAAAACGCACTCCTGGAAGGTCCTTTAAGGCCTGGACCATCTCCCGCACCGCCTCTTCCTCCCCGGCCCGGAAACTTCCGAAAACCAAGACCTTTTCGGAGGGACTTAGCCCCAGCCGATCCACTAGACCTTTTAATTCCTGATACCCCAGGGTATGGGTCCTCTCCCAGAGGAGGTCATGTTTGGCGTTTCCAAGGACCTGGATCCGTTCCGGAGGGGCCCCCAATTTTAGGAAACGATCCCGATCGGCCTCGGAGATGACCCCTAAGAAAGTGAAGTGGCGCAGGAGAGGGGCCCAAAGGGGGCGAGTTAACCGGTAGCGTCTGAAACGGCGGGCTGAAAGACGGCCATTAAGAAGGATCACCCTTGTGCCGGCCTGAAGAGCCTCCTTAATTAAGTTGGGCCACAACTCGGTCTCGATCAGGACCAAGAGCCGGGGGCTTAAGCCCTGAAGATAGCCTCTGAGGGTTTGGGGACCGTCCCAAGGGGCCAGGGCTAGAGAGCATTTGGAGGAAGAAAGCAGTCTCCGGGCCTGGGCCAGACCGGTAGAGGTCTGGAAAGTAAGATGCACCCGGGCGGGCCGACGGGCCCAGAGGGCCTTAAGGATGGCCACTGCTACCTGGGCCTCGCCCACCGAGGCCGCATGCATCCAGACCTCCGCCGGAGCTGGGGGTTCAAGGCCCAGACGCTCCGGATACCGGGGAGTCAGAACCTTTTCTAAAATCCAGGAAAGGGATCGGTAAAGGCTATACACTCCGCTGCCTCAAGGCCTCGTAAAGGGCTATGGCCCCAGCCACCGCGGCGTTCAGGGACTCCACGCCTCCGGCCATGGGAATATAGACCCGCTGGTCGCAAAGCCTCTTAACGCTTTCCCGGAGCCCTCGTCCCTCGCTTCCCACCACCAGGGCCGTGGGACCCTTGAAAGAGGTCTCAAAAAGGGGCGTTTCTCCTTCAAGATCCAGCCCGAACACTTTAAATCCTAAATCTTTTAGACGTTCTAGAGGTCTCTTTAGGTTCACCACCCGCACAATAGGTAAGAGGAAGGCCGCCCCAGCCGAGGCCTTAAGGGCCGCCGGAGTGAGAGGGGCACTTCGATGCTTGGGAAGGACCACCCCCTGGGCCCCTAAGGCCGCGGCACTTCGGATTAAAGCCCCTACGTTCTGAGGATCGGTGAGCTGATCCAGAAAGAGGAGCAAGGGGGCCTCTTCGGGTTTTAAACCCTCTTCGAACTCCGACCAGCTCCAGTAGTCAAAGGATTTGAGGTAAGCCACCACCCCTTGGGTTCGGGCCTCCGGAGGGACCTTCGGCGGGTGAAACTCAGCCAGGATTTTTACCGGGATGCCATATTTACGGGCCTTTTCCAAGACTTGGAAACGGCGCCCTTTCAAGGTCTTTTTCGCCAACCAGATGGACTCTATCTGGTGAGGCTGGTTTTTAAGGGCCTCTAGGACCGGGTTGAGCCCCCAGACGACCTCAGGCATAGGACCGGCGGAAAGGACGTTTTCTCTCGGCCCGGATAATGGCTAAAAGGTCTTCTAAGGCCTCCTCTAAACGATCGTTTACCACCACATAATCAAACCAAGGCGCAAAGGCCAGTTCTTCCCGGGCCCGGGTCAACCGGCGTTGGAGGACCTCCTCTTTTTCCGTCCCTCGGGCGCGAAGGCGTCTTTCCAGCTCTTCCAAACTGGGCGGCAAGATAAAAACGAAGACCGCCTCCGAGCCTAATCGGGACCTAACCTGGGAGGCCCCTTGCACATCGATGTCTAACAAGATATCCCGGCCTTGGGCCTGCAGCCTCTCTATTTCCGCCTTAGAAGTCCCATAAAGATGACCGTGAACCTCAGCCCACTCTAAAAAACCCCCGCGCGCTATAAGATCTTCAAAGGTCTTACGGTCCACGAAATAATAGTCTTGCCCATGGACCTCTCCCGGACGAGGAGGACGGGTGGTGTGCGATACCGAAAAGACCAGTTCGGTTTCCTCCAAGAGTCTTCTACACAAGGTGGTCTTCCCCGCCCCGGAGGGGGCGGAGACCACCAGGATCAGGCTTTGGGACATCTTAGGCCGACTTCCGGCGCCGACGGGTGGGTTTTTCCTCTTGGGTTTCCAACTCTTCCGCGCATTCTTCATGCATTTTGAGGAGATCGGAGGTGAGGCGCTGGGCGATGGTCTCAGCTTGAATAGCGGAAAGGATCACGTGGTTGCTGTCGGTTATAATAATGGAAC
>JALWWR010000166.1 GCA_026993045.1 Thermodesulfatator sp. | reverse complement strand
AATGAATATCAAGGGTTTTAAGGTCTATAAAATGTCCGCTCTTTGATGACTCCCGTTAAACATTTAGCCTTGAGACCTCTGAATAATATTCCCCCTCCCACTGGGAGGGGATGGGGGGGCGGAAAGGCTTAATTTCCCCCTCCCAAACCCCCCCCCCCAGAGGGGGAGGGCGGCCTTTTTCAGGCTCCCCAGAGGGGGAGGACTTTTTCAGAGCCCCGGAGGGGGCGGACTTTTTTAGAGGTCTCATCCTTTTAGATAATAAGAAAGGCCCTAGCCTTTTCTATTATTAAGACCTTTGAAAAACCTTCCTTTTGCAGGAGATCTCTGGAAAAACCCCTCTCCTCCAGAGAGAGGGGGCTGAAAAATGGATCCTCTTTCAAAAGTCTCCATTAAGCTAAAAGGCCTAGGGATCATCGGCCCGTTGTATGACGCCAAATTTGGAGACCTTTCTCTAAGGCTACGGGGAGTCTGCTATAATGTTTTTGGACCTTGGAGATCCGATCTTAGGAATCATAGAGCCTAAAAAAGAGGGATTTAAATCTTAATGAAGGCCGACTGGGGCAATTTTAAAACTTTGATCTTAGAGAAGGCTTCATGGGGAGCGCTGGGCCTCCTTCTTCCCCTTTTGCTCGGAGTCGGCAAGGCGGCAGCTTTTTCCGAACGGCTCTTTTTTGTGGGAGAAGACGTTCGGGTCCTAACCGCGGCCTCGCGTTGGCCTGAAAAGCCCCAGAAGGCTCCGGCCATCGCCGAGGTTATCCCGGCTTCCTTTTGGCGAGAACGAGGGTTGAGGACCTTGGCCGAAGTCCTGGCCCAGTGGCCGGGTTTTTATATGGACGAACTTTCCGAGGGGACCCGTCCTTTTCTTAGAGGTTTGCCCAATGGTTTTCTTATCCTTTACGACGGGGTGCCTTTGACTTCCGACAGCACTAAAAACGTTCATCCTTTAGACGAAGAGCTTTCTTTAGACCATGTAGAAAGAATTGAAATCATCCGAGGGCCGTCTTCCACCCTTTGGGGGCCTGACGCCTTCGAAGGGGTAGTGAACGTCGTGCCCCGACACGCCCCTTCGGACCGCTATGTCAAAGGCCAGGCGGGAGCGCCTTACAAAGATCTCAAACTCTCCCTGGGGCGGGGCTTTTCCTATCGGGGGCTTTCGGGCTACTTGGGGGCCTCCTATCGAAAGCGCGATCCGTTTAAGGAATACTATCGGTTCAAGACTGAAACCGAACATCAAGGCCGCGTGGGTCAGGCCGAATTTTGGGAGGGAATTTTTAAACTTCAAAATTCCTGGCTGGATCTCACCGCCCGCTTCTCGGCTTTTAGGCGGCCCTTCGTGTTTCAGGACCTACAAGGGATGAGCTGGCCGGGACAGAGCGAGACTCCCATCAATCTAGTAAAGGCCTCTTTCAGTAAAAAATGGTCTCACACGGCCTTAAAACTCTGGGGATACTATCATTACCTGAAACAACGCCGCCAGGAACTTTCGCTGGTTCAACAGCAAAAGAACCACCTCTTTTATGGTGAAATTCTCTTCCGGCGAGACCTCTTTTCCCGCCGAGCCCTTTTGACGGTGGGGGGAGGCTATCGCGAAAATCAGGTGCGGGACGCCGCGGTGCGAGTCCGGGGTTACTTTCCTTCCTTCTTGGAGGCCAGCACCAAACAGTTCTGGCCTCTAATCGACACCGCCGATTTCAACACCCGGCTGACTTCCATCTTTTTTCAATACCGCCACCACCTGACCAGCAAACTGGATTTTTGGTTCGGTTTCCGCTGGGACGATCACAATCAGTATTCTCCTGGCAACAGTTATAACCTGGGTTTTCTATATCAACCCCGGTCAAACCTCTATTTTAAGCTCCTTTGGGGAACCTCCTATCGGACCCCTTACTCCCACCAGTTTTTACAGGAAAAGGTCCATGACCCGGAAGAGGTGCGCGCCCTTTCAGGGGAACTGTACTGGCGGCCCCTGAATTCCCTAGAATTTCGCATCCTTCCCTATTTCAACCGGGTGGCGCATTACATCCAGGAAGACGTATACGGCGGATACTCTCGCCCTTTAAAACGCTATTTCCTGGGAACGGAAATCTCCTTAAGCTACCGCCGGGAAAGATTCCAGGCGCTTTTTAGTTTCTCCTGGCACCATTCTTGGGGAGATCAGGAAGTCTATAAAGTTTTAGATTACATCACTATCATCCCCGGAGAACCTCCTGAATTCCATTACTCTTTCTACCAGAAACCCTTTTGCAGCGGCCCGGAAAAACGGGCTTATTTAGACTTATTCTATCGTCTAAGCCCCAAAATCACCCTTTCCTGGCGCTTCAATTACTTTTCGGAAAGAGAGGTCTTTTATCTTAAAGAGGGCAAACCTCGAAGACTCAACCCTTCGATCCTGGTGAACTTTGCTTTGCGTTGGCGCGATGTATATCCAGGGCTTGACTTGGTTTTCAAAGTGGAAAACCTGTTTAACCGTTCTTACCTAATTCCGGACAAATACGCTTTAATCCCGGTACCGGGGACCCGCCTTTTCTGGGAAATAGAGAAACGCTGGTGATCGGGAAGGCTTTTTCTAAAACCTCTGATTCCTCGCCATCTTTAAAAGGGGCTTCCTTAACCCTTGGAAAATTTCGGGTGCGATTTTATCAGCCAGGAGATGAAGAGGCCATAATCTCCGCCTGGGAAAAAGCTTTCGGGAAACCCTTTCCTCTTCAAGTCTGGCGCTGGAAGTTCTCGGCCTCTCCCTGGGGCTTCAGCGCTCTGGTATGCCTTTCGGGAGAAGGTCTGGTGGCCGCGCATTATAGCGGTCAGTATCAAAAGGTATGGTTTGAAGGGCGCTCCCTCAGGGCCTTGCACCTGGTGGACGTCTTCACTCACCCCGCCTATCGTTGGGCGGTAGGGGGAAAAAAGGGGCTTCTGGTCCAGATGGCTCGGACCTTTTTTAAAACCCATCTTAAGAACTGTCCCTTTGAGGATTGGCCCGCCCTTGAAGCCCGTCTCCCCAAAGCCGATTTTGCCTGGGGCCTTCCAGGTCTCAGGCATTTCAAACTGGGACAGCTGGCGGTGGCCTATCAGCGACAGGAAGCCGCCCCCCTTTATCTGGAAAAGACCTTTCCTCCCCGAAAGCTCCTTCCTTTCTTTAAAAAATTGGCCTTTATCGATTCTTGGCCTCCGGATCTGGAAGACCTCTGGGAGGCTCACCGCCGTTTTCTCTCAGCCGGCCTTGAAAAAACCGCCGCCTATCTCACCTGGCGCTACCGGAAGCATCCGGAAAGGGCCTACCAGCGGCTCCTTCTCTCTCAAGGGCGAACCTCCAGGGCCCTGCTTATCACCTACAAGACCGAGGGCCGCGTAATCCTTATGGACTTTCTGGCCGCAGAACCGACCTTTCTTTTAGAAGCCCTGGAACGTCTCTCCCGGGTCTATCCCGGACAAAAAGTTTGCTTATGGCTCTCCGGCTCTTCGCCTTTTAAAGAAGTTTTCCTGGAGGCCGGATGGCGGCCGCAAAAGGAGCCTTTGGGGATCGTGCCGGGCATTCTAGGTTACACTCCGGATTTTTCCCGCTTAAAATCATCATTTCATTGGACTATAGGCGATGCCGATCTATTTTGAACACGACCTGGTGCCTTACGAAACCAGCCCCCTGCCTCCAGGCCCCTGGCTGGTGCTGGCTCCTCATCCCGATGACGAAGCCTTCGGGATGGGAGGAACTCTTCTCCTGGCCCGCCAGCACGGCATCCCCGTGGAAATCGTCTTTGTCACCCGGGGCGAAAGGGGAGGGGATCCGGAGGTTCGCACCCAGGAAGCCCTGAAGGCCGCGGCCCTCCTTAAAGTCCGCAAGATTCATTTCCTAGACCTTCCAGACCGAGGGGTTTATAAAAATTTAGATGTTTTAACGCTTAAAATTAAAAAATTTTTTGCGCAAAAATTTGAAACCATTTTTGCGCCATCGTTCCTAGAATTTCATCCCGATCACCGGGCGGTGAGTCTGGTGACGGCCAGCATGGCGCCTTGCTGGAAGCGGGTGTGGCTCTATGAAATTACCCGCCAAGGGGAGGCCAACCGTCTGATCGACATAAGCCCGGTATTTTCCGAAAAAGAAAAACTCATGGCCTGTTACGCCAGCCAAATAAAGATGCAACCTTTCTTGGATATAGTGCGGGCCCTGAACAAGACCCGCACCTACACTCTGAAAGGAGTCTCCTTCGCCGAGGGTTTTTTTGCGGCCCGGGGCGGTCTTTTGACATATCGTTTCGCCTCCTGGCTCAAAAGATATTTTTCGTTCCCTTAGCGTTAGCAGCCCTCATTATTTGAAGAGAAAGGCTACCTTAATCCGTAAGCAGGGCGAGGGCCGGGGAGGGGCCCTCTCAGGAGGCTAAGGTTGCGTATATCTCTTCCAGTTGGTCCAGGTGGCTTTCGGGATCTCGCCAGCGACAGGCTGTCTCCCGGGCCCTCCGGGAAAGAGCGCTCAGAATCTCCCTTTCCCGGCCCAGCAGACAAAGGGCCTCCACCCAGGCCTCGACCTCGCCCCGGGGCAACAAAAAACCCATCTTCCCGTCCTCAAGCCAATCTTCCGGCCCCCCCGGACGAGAAGCCAGAACCGCTCTCCCAAAAAAGGCCGCCTCCAACCCCGTCAACCCGAAACTTTCCGGAGCTAGAGAGGGCATCACCAGCACCTGCGACCACTTATAAGGCCGACGCAGAAGCCTTCGGGAAACAGGCGGAAGCCCTCGGAGCGCGCCTCGAGGATAGCGTTCCGCCGCTTTTCCGGCGCCCACCGCTAACGCCTCAAAAGAAAGAGGCGTTCGGGCCAGAACCTCCTTGAGGAAAAGATAGCCTTTTCCCAGGGTGGCTCGCCCTACAAATAGGATCCTCAAAGGGCCTTTGGTCGAAACCTGGGGAAGCTTTTCCTCGTTCCATTCTTCCGGTATCGGAAGATAAAGGGGCAAGACCTTCAAACGGCGGGCTTTGAAACCATAAGATCGCAAAGTCCTTTGCACAAAGCGCGAAGGGCATAAGACCAGAGGCATTCTCCGGAGGAGGGCGCGTTTCAAGTGGTGCCTCAAAACCTCCCGATAAAATCCCCTGCCGAAAGGGCCGCACTGCTTCCGGCAGGACCAGCCTGTGGGCTTCAGACACCCTTCCCCTGAAGGACGGGTCATGGAACGCCGATGACAAAAATGGGCCACCTCGTGCATAGTGAGCAGGGTAGGGCGCAAGGCCCTCAAAAACGCCAGCATCCACCAGGGCGTCCGGTAATAGACCCCGTGCAGATGAATCAGATCGGCCTTCAAGGCCCGCCTCAGGAGCTCTGAAGGCCCGATCTTCAAAGTCTCCAAGACCTGGACCTGCGCTCCCCGATCTCTTTGACGACGCACCAGGTCTTCAAGGTAAACCTCGGCTCCTCCGCCAAAAGAGAGATCTTCGTGAAGATGCAAGACCGTAGCCCTTTTCATGATCGCAGCCAGGAGCTCCCTTGCCGTCACCTCTTCAAGATCTCGTCCTTCTAAAACATCCTGATAGCTTTCCGAGTGGTGCTGTTAGGTATACGGAGTTCAAAAGTTTTAATAGCTCCCCTCGCCGCTGATGACCGCCGGAAGGGTCTTAAACAAGATGATCAAATCCAGCCAGAAAGACCAGTTCTGCACGTACCAGGCGTCGAGCTTCACCCGCTCTTTAAAGGGCAGCTTGTTGCGGCCCGAAACCTGCCACAACCCGGTAAGCCCCGGACGAACCGTCATATAAATATCGCTATGCTCCCGATAATAACCTTCCATTTCTTCCGGCATGGCCGGCCGGGGCCCCACCAACGACATATCGCCCTTAAGCACGTTCCACAGTTGCGGAAGTTCATCCAGAGAAAAACGTCTCAAAAAACGGCCCACCCGGGTCACCCGGGGGTCGTCTTTCAGCTTGCGATACTTCAGCCAGGCCCGATATTTCTCCGGATGACGTTCCAGATAGGCCCTGAATTGCGCCTCGGCGTCCTGATACATGGTCCGAAACTTGTAAAGTTTGAAGATCTTTCCTCCCTGACCGACCCGATCCTGCGAGAAAAAGACCGGACCCCGAGAGTTCAGCTTGATGGCCAGGGCTATGGCCAGCATAAAGGGCCAGGAGAAGCAAAGCAACAAAGAGGCCCCAACCAGGTCAAAGCCCCTTTTCAAAATCCGATTGAAATAACTCTTGACGGGCTGAGCCGCCCGGATGAGAGCCAGACGTTGCGAAAAAAAGAGGGCGATCTCCGCGTTGAAAAGCCCCAATTCCATAAACTGCGGCACCAGATATATCTCGTTCACCCGCGGCTGCAAGAAACGGTAAAGGGCTTGGAGCTGCCCGAAAGGCAGGTCGTTCAATAGCACAAAGACGGTCTCGCCCCCCTGAAACTCCAGCTCCTCTTCTTCCGGATCTAAAAAACGCGCCTCTGAAAAGGCCTTTGACAGACTCTCAGGCCTCAAAAACCCCGCCACCTGGTACCCCAGGGTCTTTTCCCGATCAAGGGCCTGGGCCAGGGCCTGGGCCTCGGCGCTTGGCGGGTAGATAAAGACCGGCACCCGATAGCGAGAAAACAGAAACAGGAACCGCTTGGCGAGGTATCGCCAAAGAGGAAAAGCCCCCAGCGCCGCCAACAGCGTCAGCCCCAAAACCAGTCGGGAAGCATAAGTCCCGGCCCGAGTGAGGGAGACCAGGGCGAAAACGAAAAAAAACCCCTGCACCAGGGCCAGCCAGAGCCGGCGCACCTCCTCCCACCAGGGGAAACGCCGGTAAAGACGATAAACCAGAAAGAAAAAAAACACCGGGGTCCAAAGCCAGAAGTGCGTCAGAAGATAGCGCCCCTGAGCCCATCCCTCAAAGGCTGGAAGCCCCGGCCAGAACCTTCCCAGAATCCCCCGGGCCGCCAGAGCCAGCAGAACGCTTAAACCCAGAGCCCCCAGATCTGTGAAGAACAGAAAGAAAAACCACTCCCAATCTTTGAAAGAAGGTCTCCTTCTGCCTCTACAGACGATCCAGTCGGGATGCTGGTCTTTAATAGGTTCCACCGCCGACACGAAAGCCCCTCCGGGCCCTTAAGAGGTTGAATTTGGCAATAAAAAAGGGGCGGGGAATCCCCCGCCCCTTTTGAAACCGCACTCGTCAATCAACTTAGAACTGCACCGTCTGATCCACCGTATGGCCGTCCACCGTGACCGCGAAGTAGGCCGCTCCGTTAGCCAGCACGGAATAGGGCACGCCGTAATCGCAGGAGTCGAGGACCATGATCGCCGGCACCGTGCCCAGCGGATAGATAAAGGTGCTGGCGCCGGGGACCCAGCCCTGACCCGGCAGGAAGCTGAAGTCCATCACGGTGTCGCCGTTCCAGTCGATCTGGACGGCGATAGTGGCCGCCTGGCCGCAGTAGTCGCCGCAGCTGGAAATGCCCACCCAGACCTGAGCGCAGCCGTCCACGTTGAAGACCTGGAGGCTGATCTCCGGCAGGGCCGGCTGCGGCTGGCTCACGTAGAGGCTGCGAGCCAGGAGGTTGTTGTCTTCATAGCGCTCGGCCACGTCGTCATCCGGATCCACTACCACCAGCAAGTAGTAGTTGCCGGTGTTGGTGTCAGCCGGAATAGTGACCTCTACGCTTCCGGTGTAGCTCTCGCCCGCACCCAGAGCCGGCACGATGTCGTCCAGGGCCACCGGGACATCCGAAGCGTCAAGCACGCTGTCCTGGGAGAGGTAGACCCGCACCCGGGTGGCCTCGGAAGCCTGGGTGCCGGCGTTCTCCACCGCGTAGTTGATGGTGAAGGTCTGGCCGGAGCTAGCGCTGGTGGGCGAAACCACGTCCACCATCCGAAGATCTACCCAGTCGTTCACCGTCACCGTGAGCTCCGCAGTCTGACCGAGCTGGTCAGTGATGGTGACGTGCGCCACGCCGCCCGACACACCAGTCACCTGCACCGTGCTTCCGGTGATCTGAGCCTCCACCACCGTCGGATCGTCCACCGCGACGGTGTAAGGCGCCAGACCGCCGGAGACCGCCGCCGAAGCCGTCTGGTGGACATAGATGGTGAGCTGATCAGGGTTCACCACCACGCCCGGATAGACCTGGACGTTCACATCAAAGCTCTGACCGAGGCTGTCGGAAACGGTGATGATCGCGGAACCAGCCGCCGCTCCGGTGATAGTGAGGTCGGAGCCGGCTACGCTGGCCGTGGCCACCGCCGGATTGCTGCTGGCGGCGGTGTAAGGCGCCAGACCGCCGGAGATGGTGGCGTGCCCCGTGCCGCCAATGGTCAGGTTAAAGGCCCCGGGGTTCGCCACCACGCCCGGATAGACGCAGACGTTGATCATGGCGTCATGTCCGGCGCTGTCCGTCACCGTAACCGGCGCGCACACCGGATCGGTCGGCGCCAGAGCCGTGAGATTGAGCGTGGAGCCGCTCACCGCGCAGTTGACCGCCGCGTGCGCGCTGTCGTCGCAGGTGTAGGGCGCAAATCCGCCGGAGATCGCAGCCGTATCGGAACCGCCGCTCGGCAGGTTGAGAGCGTTGGGAGAGACCGCCATGTTCGGCGCCACCTGCACGCTGACCACCGTGGTGGCTCCGAAGTTGTCCCTCACCACAATATTGGTCATACCCGGATTGTTGGCCGTGATATTCAAGGTGCTTCCGCTGATGGAAGCCGAAGCCACCGTAGGATCGGTGTTGGTGGAGACGGCGTAAGGCGGCGCTCCACCGGAGATGTTAGAGGTGGCCGGTTCGCCCGGCACCAGGTTGAAAGCGCTGGGGTTGGCCACCAGCTCTCCGCTGTAGGCCAGGACGTCCACGTTCACCGTGTCGCAGTGACCAGGACCGCCCACCGCGTCGCAGACTTGCACCGTCGTGGAGCCGGCCGCTACGCCGGTCACCGTAAGGATGTTTCCGACAACGCCGGCCGTAGCCACGGAAGCGTCGCCCGAAGTGGCGGTGTAGGCCCCGCAACCGCCGGAGACCGTAGTGGTCTCAGAATGCCCTTCGTAGACTTCCATGGAGCCGGCGGCCACGTCTACGTTCTCCGCCACCGTGACCGTGAAGTCCACGGAATCCGCCGCAGAGCTGTCATCCACAGTGCAAGTATAAGCGCCAGGAGCTACGCCGGTGGCGTCCACCGTCACCGTGCTGCCGACCACCGAAGCCCCAAGCCCGCCTTCACAAGTCACACTGTAAGGCGCTACGCCGCCAAAGATCTGCGTGCTTCCGCTCTCGCCGGAAAGCAGGCAGAGGCTGTCAGGGCTGACGGTCATAGGCGAGGCTCCGGTCACCACTACGGTCACTGTAATGGTGTTGCCAGGCACATTGTCGTTCACGATAAAGGAGGTGGAACCCTCGGCCACGCCGGTCACCGTGAAGGTGCAGCCGGCCTGACTCACCTGCGCCACCGCGGCGTTCCCAGCGTCCACCAGCGTGCAGCCGCCACAACCGCCGGTGAAGTTCACCTGGGCGCTCTCGCCCACCGCCACCGAGACCGCGGTGCGGTCGGCGGAAAGCGCTGGTTCGATGTCGAAACTGGCCGAAGCGCTGGCCATGCTGGCGTCGGTAGCAGTTACCGTAACCGTGCCTACGTCCTGCGGAGTAAGATTAAAGGAGCCGCCGGCAAATCCGGCCCCCGGACAACCGGCAACTAAAGCCGCCGGATCGCAGTCGACGTCGTAAGGCGGCACGCCGCCGGCTACGTTCACCGTGGCCACGTCGTCCATGGTGATGCAGGCGGGCGCGGTCACGGTCACCGCGTCGTTCACCGTCACGTTCACGTCAAGCGTGTGCCCGGCGCTGTCCACAAGGGTGATCACGGCGTTTCCAGCCGCCAGCCCTTCGAGGTGGAGCACCGTGCCGGTCAGAGTGGCGTTGACCGCCGCCGGATTGCTGTTGTTCTGTATAGCCACCCCGCCGCAGGCCACGCTGGTGACGTTCACATCCGTGCTGCCGCCCACGCCGATGGTGGGGGCGGGGTTGTCCACCGCCAGCGGATCAACCACCTGTACGTTGACGTCAACCCCGGGAGTTAAGCCGGCGAGGCTGGCGTCATCCACGGTCCAGGTGGTGGAACCAGCAGCCACTCCTGTAATCTCCACCGTACCGTTGTTGTCGCCCACGCCGTCGTCGGTCACCGCGGCCGTGGCCACCGCCGGATCACCGCCGGCCACATTGTAAGGCGGAATGCCGCCGGAAACAGCCACGTTCGCCGTCTCACCGGGAACCAGACACAGGCTGGTGGGCGCCACGGACCAATCGCCGTTGTCCACCCAGAGGATGGAATCGCTTTCCACCGGCGAAGCGTTCCGACCGCCGTAACCGAGATACCAGTACCCGTCGGCTCCAGGCACAATCTCTGTTTCTGGAAATCTATTAGTCAAGAAAGAATCAAAGGGATCGTTAAGCCACTGCCAGCCGAAATTATACTCCGGATTGCAACCACCACCGGGCCCGGAAGGCTCTACGTAAACATAAACATAGTATATGCCGCCCTGAACATCATCCGGAATGCGCACATTAATCGTTTCCGAAAACTCGTAATTATTGGCTCCCTGCTCCCAAGAGTTGAGCTGCGGAATAGGCCTGCTATCAAGCTCCCGGTCGCTTGCGGGATCAAAAACGTCGTCTGTAGAAAGATATATATGAGCCGTGGTGGGCGCCGAACAAGAGGCGTCATCGAAATCGTCGCCGCCCATATTGCGCACCGTGTAAGAAATCTGAACCGTGTCTCCGGCCTTAACTATATTATCCGTAGGCCAGACGATAGAGCTATCTACCCAAAGATCCGGTGCCTCCTCGACCCACCACTCGTTAGTGGCGTTAGCAAAATTGCTGGGATTTAAGGCCGGATCCGTCGGAGCTGCGCCGCAGATCTCATCGGTCTCGAGCACCACGTCGTCTGGATCCACCACCGCGTAAATCAAATACTCATCAGGACCGCCAGTTTCCTGTAGATCCCGATTTATATCATAAGGTATTTGAAGCTCGGGCCAGGCTTCATCGTCGCCATAAACCTCGCCCGCAGCAAGCCCTGGAATATCCACACACCCCAAAAGAATGCCTTGATTCCGAAGCACATCCAGATTGCCAACACCAAGAAAAACCTGGTTCCAGAGATAGAAACAAACTTCAAAGGGACCAGCGTCTCGATCGCCGTTGTTTGCAACCCGAAAATCAGAAATATCTAAAAGACTCCCCGGCACAACATCCCCCACCACCTGAGCAGCGGCGGTAACCTCTAAGTCCGGCCCGCGAAAACAATTGCTTCCGCCACAGGCGTTGACAGCCTTAAAATTTATATCTGCACAATAAATGTTGTTATTTCCGTAATAAGGAATGCCTTCCTGGTGCGGATCTTCGTTCTCCGCGATCACCGCACAAAGATACACAGCGTTCCAGCAGCGCAGAACTTCATAATCCGTCATGTTTGCAATATTTATAACATGACCGCCAAGGCCGTTATATGTCCCACCAACGTTCACTTGAGGAAGGTCGACCTCTTCAATTAGAGTTTTGTTCTCACTTGCAACAAAACCATTCAAATTGTCAGTGTAATTAGCGGAGGTGAAGTAAAAACGTACCGTAGTGGCGTTGGAAATCACCTGCCCCTTATTGCCGATCGTATTGTTTCCATCGTTAGTCAAGGTAATTTGCCCGCCGTTATTGAAATCAAACCAAGTATCACCGCCGTCCACTTTAAGAGGTTTGCTCCAATAAAGATCCGGACGGGCCTCCCAGTTGAAACTATCAACCTGGTAAGTGTCCGCGTTCGTAGCATTCCCGGTATCCTCGTCCAAAAGATACACCGCATAAGCGCTTCCGTGCCCGGCCACCAAGACGTTAGGTTGTATCAGATCATTGGCGCCCGCCGTAAACATAGGGGCGGCGTCCACATCCGTAAACATGGGAAGGGCCGAAGTCCCGGCGGCGTCGTCACAGATCACCTGGGCGTAAAGATCATTACCATTACCATAACCTCCCTCTACCCAGGTATAGATGAGACAGCGATCATGGGCCGCCATCTTCAGAGTGTTCATCTCGGCACCAGTATCAGGGCTTGCCCCTCCCATAGAGGGAGTATTAGCGACCTCAACCTTTCCTCCAGTCCACTTGGTACCCCCGAGCTGAGCACTCGAAGGATCGATCGCAAGCTTGTCAAGCAAAATGTCCGTCCCATTGTTGTAAAAAAGATAGAAATAATCCGTAACTGCGTCAGGCGTTTCCTTCGAGACCGCCATACCATAGATGGTTCCGTTAGTCGTTGCAATCCGTAGCCCCGGTATAGCGCCGCTATTATAGACCGTACCGTTATTCATTATCCCCATAACAAAGGGGTTGTATAAAATGGTGGCGTTATTATTATCGGCGTCCATCATACAAGCCACCAAAGCCCCGCCGGCAAGATCGCTCGCCGCGACACAGGGGGTATTATCATCAATTAAGGTGTCGTTGGTGGAATTATAAGAAATCCGTGTGGCCGCCAACATAGTACCAGTATCGTGATAGACGGGTCGAGCAAAAACTCCCTCTCCCACAGCATCAACAGCGTAAAGAGCCCACACCACGCCAGGATTGCCAGCCACTAACGCCGCAAATTCATACCCATAACCTGCAGGAGGAGAATCCACCGTACTAGTAAACTTGGGCACCCCGGCATCGTCCACCCGGGTTACAGCGAAGGAAGGATCATTAAAAGTTCCGTCGTTATTCGTATCAATATCTATATATCCCACCACGACTCCCGGATTGTCCGCACGAGGGTCATAAACTAAAGAAAGGAAAGTATCTCCACCATTGTTTACTTGAACTGTAGCGGGATCCAGGACAAGACCGCTCGAGGTGGGCACCCCCCACTGCGGCATCCCGTCCACCGAAATCCTCTGAAGACGAAGCCGATGATCGCCGTTAGAATTTAGGCCGGCTGCCGCGATTATAGCCCCGCCGTCCCCTGGACAAACAATCTCAATCTCCGAAACCCCAAAGGGAATGGTCAAAGAAAGGGCCGCCACCCCATCTTGGCCCCAAAGGCGGGTACCGTTATCGGCGATCTTATTGACCATTACATTGGTGTCGGTACCGTTCACTTCTATCCAAGCCACAATAATAGCCCCGCTCCCCTGATCTACGCAGGCCACCCCGCCCTGCTGATTCACACTATCAGGAGGAGTTACATATACAGGGAACATCCCATCGCCCACAAAAAGGGCTTGGGCCGCCTTGGGCAGCCAAGCCGTCACCAATAAGGCCGCCAACAAGTAAAACCACCACTGTCTCACTTTCATATAAAACCCCCTTTTCAATTTAATCTTCCCGGTTTGCGGCATAATATCACAGCCCACCATGGGTCGTCTGCCATCATGCAAAGTTTATGCCTTAAAATCCGTTCTTTTCCCGAACTTTCCTAAGGCGGCCTTTTTCTTAACAAGTCCTGTAAAAAATGTTCCTGGAGTCCTTTCCCGCCGCCGGAGACCACCCCTTCAAGCCTTCGAACCTCTGGTGGCCAAATTCGGCCAGGGGTGGCTAAATTTGACCAGGGCGGACGGCCCCTTCCGAAAGGGATCGTCTCGGGAGCCTCTTGCAAGGCCTTCCATCCCCGGCCTCCAACCTTATTTTAAAATAAGGAACGAAATTTGTTGCCCCTTTTATTAAAAGCTCTTTAAAAAAGAAAAGTGAGACCTCTGAATAATATTCCCCTCCCACTGGGAAGGGGATGGGGGAGGGATGGAAAGTCTTAATTTCCCCCTCCCAAACCCTCCCCCGGAGGGGGAGGGCGGACTTTTTTGGACCCCCGGAGG
>JALWWR010000165.1 GCA_026993045.1 Thermodesulfatator sp. | reverse complement strand
CGGATTGGTGGGGAGGGTGGCGGGGGTGCGGCCGGGGGCGGGGGGGGGGGGGCGAGGAGGGGCCGAGTGCGGGCGCGCAAAGGAGGGGCTGTAATCTGGCGGGGGTGGGCTTGATCGGTGCGTACGTGCGGGGCGCGGCGGTGAGTGCCTCGGCCACGGAGAAGGGCTATTTTTACCAAAGGGTTTTCCTCACCCATTCCGGCTTCGACCGCCCGACGGTCATCTGCACGGAAGGCTATCAAAGGCCCCGGAACCGGATGTATGAAGTGACCCGCCTTTTGAATGCGAACCAATTGGACGTGGAGCACCGGTATTTTGGCGAGAGCATCCCGGAAGGTGCTGACTATCAATACCTTAACCTCGAACAGGCTACAGCGGATTTGCACCATATCAACCAGCTTTTCCATAAAATTTATGATAAAAAATGGATAAGCACGGGCATCTCGAAAGGGGGGCAGACGACCATTTACTACCGCTATTTTTTCCCCGATGATGTGGACGTGAGCATCCCATATGTGGCCCCCTTGAACATGGCCCTGGAGGAGAAACGGATTTATGAATTCCTCGACACGGTGGGCACGGCGGAGTGCCGCCAAAAAATTTACGAAGTGCAAAAACGGGTCCTCGAAAACCGGGAGGAGGCGCTGACGAAACTCCATTGGTTTGCCAAAGGGAAGGGGCTTAAATTCAATTATTTGAGTTTCGAGGAGGCCTTCGAGTATTCCGTTTTGGAGTACCCTTTCAGCTTTTGGCAGTGGGGCTCCGACTGTGCGGACATCCCGGGGAACGACATGCCGCTCGACAGTACCTTGGACCACCTCCTCGAGGTTTCCGGCCTCACTTTTTTTGCCGATGCCTCGATGAAAGCCTATGCCTCCCACTATTGGCAGGCGGGCGACGAGATGGGCTATTATAGTTATGAAACCAAAGATTTCAAGGGCCTCCTCAAAGCCCTCCCGATGAAGCCGAACCCGTCGGCGATTTTTATGCCGGAGCGGGGAATGAAAACCAATTTTGATGGCAAGCTGCCGAAGAAAGTACACGAGTGGGTGAAAACGGAGGGAAACCATTTCCTTTTTATAAATGGAGACAG
>JALWWR010000164.1 GCA_026993045.1 Thermodesulfatator sp. | reverse complement strand
GGCTAGGGAGGCCCTCTAAGAGTTCTCTTAAATATCGGAGGCTAGGCTCCACCGCCTCCTCCTGGTGGGCCTCGATTGTAAGGAGCGGAAAGAGGCCCTTTTCCTTCAGGAAATCAAAGATCTCCGGAAACGGGATGTGCCCCTCTCCTAAGGCCAAATGGTCGTCCCACTGGCCGCGGTTGTCGTGAAGATGGATCTCCGAAAGCCAAGGATAAAGCTTGGGAAGCCAATCCTTCCAAGAGCTCTGGGCAAAGGCGCGGGCGTGCCCGGGATCAAAACACCAGGTAAGGCCCGGGAGTTTTTCAAAAAAGGGCCTCAGGACCTCCGCAGAGGGTTCGAAGACGTTTTCCAAGGCCAGAGTCAGACCCAGGCTTTGGGCCTCGGAAAGAAGGGCCGCGGCCCCTTCCAAAAACTTTTCTTGCCAGCGGGCTACGATTTCCCGGTGATATCCCGGATGATAGCCGCTGTGGATCACCACCGTGGCCGGATCAAAGAGGGCAGCCACCCGCAAAGTCTCGCGCAAACGCCGCAGGCTGGCTTCCCGCACCAAAGAATCCAGGGCTCCAGGAGAAAGATCACAAAAAGGGGCGTGTATATTACAGGGAATTCCAGCCGAGCGGAGCTCCTGGGCCAGGGCCTTAAACTCCCGGAAACCAAAACGGTCCATCACCTCCCGGTCCAAAGATATCTCAACCGGCAGGCGTTTTTCTTTAACCAGGGGCAGGTATTTCTCTACCAGCAATTCCAAAGGGACCGAAACCAAGATCCGCCAGCCTTTCATGCGTAAAACTCCTTGATAGCCTCTGCCACCTGGATCTGTTCTTCTTCGGTGAGATAAGGGTGCATGGGAAGGCTTAAGACCTCTTGAGCGGCCCTTTCGGTCTCGGGAAGGCTTCCTTCTTTAAATCCCAGATCTTCAAAGACCGGCTGGAGATGTAAAGGCCGGGGATAATAGACGGCGGTGGGGATGCCTCTTTTTTCCAAAAACCTTTGGAGGGCCTCTCTTTCCGCCACCCGTAAAGTGAACTGGGCCCAAGAGGAGCGATATCCCGGCTTAAGGGAGGGGGTCTTTACTTGGGGAATCGGAGCCAGCAATTTTTGATAACGCCGCGCCACTTCTTCCCTCAAACGCAATTCTTCTTCAAAATACCGCAACCGCACCCGCAGGAAAGCGGCCTGGATCTCATCTAAACGTCCGTTGATCCCGGGATAGGCGTAAAGATAAGGCTGGCTCTGGCCGTGGACCCGGAGGATCTTTACCCTGCGGGCCAGTTCCGAATCGGAGGTAAAGACCATCCCGCCGTCTCCGGCTCCCCCCAGGGGTTTGGCCGGGAAAAAGGAGGTGGCGGCCGCTCGCCCAAAGCTCCCTGAACGGCGGCCTTCTAGCTCCGCCCCTAAAGACTGACAAGCGTCTTCCACCAAAATCACCCCGTATTCCCGAGCTAAGGGCTCCAGGGCCTTAAAATCGGCTGGCAGACCAAAAAGGCTTACCGGCAAGAGGACCCTCACCCGGCCATAGAGTCTTTTGAGGGCCGCTTCCGCCGCCGAGGGCGAAAGATTAAAGGTCTCAGGATCAATGTCTACGAAATAAGGAACCAGACCCGCCCTACGTATGGCCTCTGCCGTGGCCACAAAGGTGAAAGCGGTAGTAACCACCAAGGAACCCGGGGGAAGATCCAAGGCCTTAAGGATCAGGAGCAAGGCGTCGGTGCCAGAAGACACCCCCACCGCTTCCCGAACTCCCACGAAGGCCGCCAGCTTCCGCTCCAGGGTCTCCACCTCCGGCCCCAAGATATAGCGGGTGCTCCGGAGAACGCGGATCACCGCCTCTTTTATCTCCGTGCCGTAGCGCCGAAGGCCCCGCTCCAAATCAATGAAACGCATAGCGGCAACTTAACGAAACCCCCCTTTTTTGACAAGGGGAAAGCTCCTTTCATCCCGGTGATCTTTTTGAGACCTTTGCTTTTGCCAAGGCCTCCTTTACATTAAGGGACAAGACTAAAAGTTTTTAAGATCTCTATGCTAGAAGAAATCCTAAAAGCCGAATCTCCTCTAACCTTTGAACGTTACATGAAACTTTGCCTTTACCATGAACGGTACGGTTATTATGCCCGGGGGCCACGTCTGGGGCGAAAAGGCGACTATTTCACCTCCCCCACGGTGCACCGCGTCTTTGGAGCCGCTTTAGCGGTTCAGGTCTTAGAAATCTATGAAAGACTGGGAGAGCCTCCAGATTTTAAAATCGTAGAAGCCGGAGCTGGGGAGGGATATCTGGCCTTGGACCTCTTAACTTATCTAAAAAAGAAAGATCGGCTCTTTCCCTATACCATCTTAGAACCCTTTCCGGCCCTAAAAAGCCTCCAAGAAGAGACCCTAAAAGATTTTGAACCTTGGGTGAACTGGCGTTCCGGCCCTGAAGAGTTAAAACCCTGGGTGGGGGTGTTTATCGCTAACGAACTCTTAGACGCCTTTCCGGTGCATCTGATCACCAAGACCCCGGAAGGCCTCCAGGAAATCTACGTAAAGGTCACGGAGGAGGGTCTAGAAGAAGAAACCGGGGCCCTTTCCGAACCCGAGATCTTAAGCCGGGTCCTACCTTTTGCCTTGACTTGGCCCGAAGGATACCGCACGGAAGTCTGCACCAGCTTAGAGCCCTTTTATAAGGAGCTGGCCAAAAAGTTGTTTAAAGGGGCCTTTATTTTTATTGATTATGGCTTTCCCCGGCCTGATTATTATCATCCGGAAAGATCTCGAGGAACCCTCTTGGCTTATTACCGACACCGGCCTGGGGAAAATCCCTACCTCCGACCTGGGCATCAAGACCTCACCGCCCACGTGGATTTCACTTATTTACGGGAATTGGGCGAAAGATACGGTCTCTTAAACCTGGGTTTTACGCAGCAGGGCCCTTTCCTGGTCTCTTTGGGGGTAGAGCGGCTGCTGGAAGAGGTCTCGGCCTGCGATTTTCGGGATCGGGAGGCCTTAAAACTACTTCTTCTCCCTGAAGGCCTGGGGCACAGTCACTGGGTCTTGGTTCAGGGAAGAGGTTTTGATCTCCACGGCCCCCCTTTGAAGGGCTTTACTTTGAGCAACCGGCTGCGTCTGCTATAATCCAGGCGCTCGTGAAAGGGATGTTCCGAATCTTGGCCCAAGATCCCCATACCCCAGCCCGGGTGGCCCGCCTTACCACCCGCCGGGGGGTGGTGGAGACCCCGGTTTTTATGCCGGTGGCCACCGCCGGTTCCATAAAGGCCCTCCCTCCGGAGGTGGTGGCGGGCCTAGGGGCTAGGATCATCTTGGCCAACACCTATCACCTCTATCTGCGCCCCGGACTAGAGGTCTTGAAGAAGGCCTCGGGGCTCCATCGGTTTATGGGCTGGAAAAGGGCCATCCTTACTGACAGCGGCGGTTTTCAGGTCTATAGTCTCTCCCGGTTCCGGGAAATCCGGGAAGAAGGGGTCTGGTTCAAATCCCATCTGGACGGCACCGAACATCTCCTTACCCCGGAAAAGTCTTTAGAAATCCAAAAAGTTATAGGTTCCGATATCCGCATGGTGCTTGACGTCTGTATCCCCTATCCCTCTTCCCGAAAGGAAACCCAGCTTTTAACAACCTTAACTCATACCTGGGCCGAGCGTTCCCAAAGATGGTGGCAAAAGGAGGCTGAAGAAGGGGTCTTCCTTTTTGGAATCGTCCAAGGGGGGATGTTTGAAGACCTCCGGCGGGAAAGCGCCTCTTTCCTTACAGGGCTTAACTTTGCCGGCTACGCCATCGGGGGGCTTTCAGTGGGGGAGCCTAAGGAAGAAATGTTAAAGATGCTAGCCGCAAGCCTTGAGGGTCTTCCGAAAGACCGCCCCCGCTATCTCATGGGGGTGGGCACCCCGGAGGATCTGGTAGAGGCGGTGGCTTTAGGGGTAGATATGTTTGATTGCGTGCTTCCCACTCGGAACGCTCGCCGTGGAACCGTCTTCACCACCCAGGGCAAACTCTCCATCCGTAACGCCACCTTTAAAGAAGATCTAAGACCCCTGGACCCCTTTTGCCGTTGTTACACCTGTCGACATTACACAAGGGCTTACCTTCGACATCTCTTTAATTCCCAAGAACTTCTGGTATACTACCTCCTTACCGTTCACAACCTTTATTTTTACTTAAAATTGATGGCTAAGATAAGGTTGGCGATTAAAAAAGGAGAATACGCGGTTTTTAGAGAAAAATTTTATCAAAAAAGGGAGGAAATCTTATGGACTTGACTTTGATAACCGTTGCTTATGCGATGGGGGCTCCCCCAGCCGAAGGCGGAGCCCAAGGT
>JALWWR010000163.1:13709-14113 GCA_026993045.1 Thermodesulfatator sp. | reverse complement strand
ACCCTGAACAATAGAATTTACAATAGCCAGGCCCAAACCCGTCCCGCCCCGACCAGAGGCATAGGGTTCAAAGAGCCGAGGTTTGAGTTCCGAAGGAATACCCGGACCATTGTCCGCCACCTCCAAGAAGACGGCCTGATCTTTCCGGTATAGTTTTATCTCGATCTCCCCCTCTCCCACCAAGGCCGAAACCGCGTTATCAAAAAGGTTAAGAAGGACGCGTTTCATTTGTTCCCGGTCAAAAAGAAAAGGCGGGACCTCCTGGGCCTCAAAAGTTATCTTCAGACCTCGATGGGCAGTTTCATAGAGGGCTATGGTCTCTTGGATGACTTTTTTAAGATCGTTTTCCTCTAGCTTCAAACCCGGCAAGCGGGCAAAGGCCGAAAACTCGTTCACCAGGTGCT
>JALWWR010000163.1:0-13699 GCA_026993045.1 Thermodesulfatator sp. | reverse complement strand
CTTCGTGGGCGATGCGACGGGCCACCTCGCGCCAAGCCGCTAGCCTTTCCATACGTTCTTTTTCAGTGAAGTCCTCTAAAATAAAGAGATAGCCCGGGAAGGCCTTGGCCGGCAACGTGGTTACGGTGACCGAAAGCACTAAACTGCGCTCCCCTTCATAAAGGCGCACCGGGGTGCTCAGAGGACGTTCCGGCGGGAGCCTTTCCATTAAGTCTTTAAAGGTAGAATAAAGAGGAGGAGAAAGGACCTCCTTTAAAGAGCCCCCCACACAAGAAGAACTCAGACCTAGAAGTTCCTGAGCCCGGCGGTTTATCAAGGTGATGATCTCCTTCTGGTCCGCGGCTATCACCCCAGAGGTGATATGGGCCAAAACGGTCTCAAGATAAGCTGTACGCCTAGAAAGCTCTATGTTAGTTTCGGAAAGGGCCTTAGTAGTCTCTTCCACCCGTTCCCGATACCGGGAAAGCTCCCGCGTCATTTCGCGAAAGGCCCGGACCAATACTCCCACTTCGTCCGGCCCCTCCGTGGGCAGACGGACCTGAAAATCCCGGGAAGCAATCCGGCCGGCGGCCTCGGTGAGTTCTTGTAAAGGATGGGTCAAACGCCGGGCAAATCGCATCCCAAACCAGAGGCCCACAAAGATGGTAAGCAGGGTCACCAAAAGCAAGGCCAATAGCAAGGAGGTCTTAAGGGGTTTTTTAAGGAATTTTAATTGTTGATAGAGCCCCACCCCGGAGCTTATATCTTTGATGAGTTTTTCAAGGCCTGGGTCTAAGAACTCTCCGGCTGCTATGAAAATCGTCTGTCTCTTATAAGTAGCAGGAATAAAAACTCGAAGCAAAACCCTTGAGCCCCATTCGCTAGTCTCCGACACCGGCTCCCCTTTTAACAGGGTCTCTTTCAAGGAGGGAGAAAGCGAAAGCGGGCCCTTTATCCCCCGAGCGTAAGAGCTTTTCCAGAGCTGGCCCCGGGAATTGTAGACCTCAAGGCTTGCCAGATCCAGTTTTTTACGGTATCGGCGGACATGTTTTCCGGAAAGCCGACGGGTCTTCTGCACATAGTCCGCGCTGAACTTGCGGGCCTTCTGTTCTAGCTCCTTCTCTTTCTCCTGGTAATAACCCCGAGCCTCTAAAAGGGCCTTTTCCAGCTGCTGGTCCAAGTTGCTTCCAAACCAATATTCCAGACTGGTTTCGATAAAATGGTAAGAAATAGTAAAAAGCAGGGTGGCGGGAATAAGACTTAAAAGCACGAAGGAGAGGGTTAACTTTAGGCGTAGACTTTTGGAAAGGCGTGAACGACGGGTCTCAAGGATGGTCTTAAGGAGATTGCGCAAGATCAAGTAAAAAACTAACAAGAGGAGAATAAGGTTCACTTGGATGAGAGCAAATATGATGAGATTTTGCCCAGAAAAATCAAAAGGCAGGATCTTAAAGACTTTAAATTCTACCGCGGCTAAGAGAACAAAAAGACCTAAGGCTATCAATAAAAAATAGAACTCGCGCTTGCGTTTCAGCCGTTCCCGCCATTCGAGATTCATAGAGAAAATTTAAGACTTTCCCAAGGAGTATCCAAGGAATCTCCTTGGAATAGCAGAAATTTGATAATCTTTTTGGGCCATCCGGTCTTGCTGATCTTCTGGACTACGGCTTTGACCTTTAGCCGATAGGTAGCATCCGGGGAAAGACGGGCCAGGGGCAGCAAGGGCACGCCCTCTAAGGAAGAGGCCACCATTAAAGCCTGCCTAATAGAGACCGCCCGATAAGGGGCCTGAGCCCCCACGGTTTGAACAAAATAAACGTTTTTGACCGGATCATAGTAAACGGTCCGATTGATCTCTTGTTGCGTGATCTTTTCGTCTTTAAGAAAACGTCTCAAGCGATAAACCTCTAGGCGATAGGTAAACTTAAGGCCCAAGCCGTGTCTTAGAACTTGTTTGAGGTCTTCCCAGGGGAGGTCTTCTAAATAGGCGTAAGCTAGGAGGTAGTCGCCATAGGGCACCACCCCCAAATCTTTGATTTTAAGGGCCCAAGAAGAGGTGGCTACAGCCCAAAGAAAAAAAGTCAAAAAAAGGACCCGTTTCAACCTATTTCCTTAAGAATAAAGCTTTCTAAAGGTTTTCGGCCTTTCCGGGGCCGACGATCGTTGGGATAGCCCAGAGCCACTACCGCCGCTAGTTCTAACCCTTCAGGAAGTTCCAATACTTGGCGTACCTGATCGGCATTTTTCAAGATCTCCCCTAGCCAAACCCCTCCCAGCCCTAAAGCGTGGGCCGCCAGCAACATGTTTTGCAGACAAGCCCCTGCGGACTGATGATCTTTAAGCTGGTGATACATGACCTTTTGATCTAGAAAGACCGCGATAACCACCGGGGCCTGCCGTATAATAGTTCCGTAGCGGGTGAGCTCCGCCAGGCGACGCCGAATCTCTGGATCCCAAACAATAACGAAACGCCAAGGTTGATTGTTGAGGCCCGAAGGGGCCCAAATACCAGCCTTGATGACCTCTCGAATAAGTTCCCGCGGAGGGATTTCAGGGGTGTATTCCCTTACACTCCGCCGGCTATAAATGGCCTCAAGCACAGGATTTTCCAAGGGTCTTTCTTTCGACATGCTGCGCTTCCCAGGTCTCTCTTTCCTTCAAGACCTCTTGCCGGATCCTTTCCAATTGTTCCTGATCTTCATGATACCGTAAAATCTCAGCTTGTCCGCGCACGGCCCGCAAAAGTCGAGTTACTAAGCGCCCTACATTAAGGGCGTCCATTACAGCCCGATCGTCGAAAAGGGCCTCCTTGCCTCGATGGGAGTAGGCATGGGCCCAAGGAGGGATCATAGCCCCCATGGCGTTGAGCACCGTAAGGAGATAAGCCCCAGAAAGGGTCACCCCGGCGTCAGCCCCCACCGTTATTACCCCCACGGCCTTGCCCTCCACATAACTGGGCTCGCCAAAGGCTACCATATTTTCAAGGGCCGTCATGCGATCGATCAAGATCTTTAAGGGGCCCGAGGGACCGTACCAATAAACCGGAGAGGCGATTATATAGCCATCGGCCTGCCAAAGTTTTTCTAATAACTCCTTTCCGTAATCCTCAAAGATGCAGGGATATTTGCAGGTAGGCTCTTCATCTTGCACACAACCTATGCAAGGCTCTATAGGAGCCTGGTATAGATGGCAAAGCTCTACCTGAGCCCCTTCTTCTTCCGCGGCCTTAAGAGCACATCGCAAAAGGCTTCCTGACCCTCCAAAGGCGTGAGGAGAGCCCAAAAGCCCTACAATCTTAACCTTCACCTTTCAAGACCTCCGTTAGCCAGAACTTGGGAAGGGCAAAAGAAGCCCGGTGGACCGCGTGGGTGTAGTACTTGGTCTCTGGAACCTGGCTTTTCTGAGGGCAAGTGGGATCTCCGGGAAAACGCAAAAGATAGGCGTTGTCTCCTCCAAAAGAAGGAATGGAGGCCCGGTAACAAAAGACCTCTTCGGCCGGATAGACCTTTCTAAAGATCTTAAAAGAGCCTTCCAGGATATTTTTCATGGTAAAAGGAGTGGCCGCCTGCTGCACGATGGCTCCTTGAGGGGCTAAGGCCTTTAATAAACGATGAAATTCTTCGCTAAAAAGGGAATGCGAAAGTTCTAAAGTAAAATCGGAGGTAGAGATATCAGGGTCGGTGGAATCAATAACCACTAGATCAAATTTTTGGCCTTGATCTACCAGCTCTCTTACTAGCTTAAAGGCGTCTACGGTAAGGAGTTTGAGCCGGGGATCTTCAAGATTCGATGGCAAAAGCTCCGGGAAAAAGCGTTTTACCACCTCTGGAACTCGAGGATCGATATCGGCTATCAAGACCTCTTCCACTTCAGGGTATTTGAGGGCCTCCCGGGCTGCTCCGAAATCGCCTCCGCCACAGATAAGGACCCTTTTAACCCTGCCTTCGGGAAAGGCCTGAATAGGAATATGGATAAGGGCCTCGTGATAAATAAACTCGTCGCGAGAGGTAAACTGGGCCGTACCGTTGATAAAAAGCACCCGCCCCCAGAAGGGGTTTTCCAGGACCAGGATGGCCTGTTCACCCCCTTCTTCATGGAGCACAATCCCTTCGTAACCGTAAAAATAGCCCTTTTGAACCGGCTCTCCCAAGATAATCTTGGCCCCTTGTCCCTCAGTGGGCAAGGAGTTTTCCATAATGGCAGCCATAAAAGAGGCCTCCTCCCTGGATCTTTTCCATAATTACAGGAATCTTGGGGCCTTGCCAAGTAAAGGCAGGGCGATTAATATCAAAGTGGTGCGCCCGTAGCTCAATCGGATAGAGCATTGGACTACGAATCCAAAGGCTGGAGGTTCGAGTCCTCCCGGGCGCGCCATTTATTTTTATGGCTGAGAGAAAGAGATACGGAGAGCGGGCCATCGAGGAGGCCGAGCTTGAGGCCTGGCCTAATCCCTATCCGGATCGCGACTACCAGATAGACATCACCTTTCCGGAATTTACCTGTCTCTGTCCCCGTTCGGGCTATCCGGACTTTGCCACCATCAAGATCTCCTACATACCGGACCAAAAAATCGTAGAACTGCGCTCTCTTAAGCTCTGGCTGAACAAATTCCGGGGGCGCTATATCTCGCACGAAGCCGCCACCAACGAGATCTTTGACGCCCTCTGGAAGCTCCTTGAGCCTAGGGAACTTAAAGTGGTGGGAGACTTTCACCCTCGGGGCAACGTCCACACGGTAATCACGGTGGAACGCCGTCAAGGAAGTTCTGGAAGCCCTACGGCGTAGCTTAAGCGGGCGCGAGCGATCTCGTATTCCGCCTGGGCCGCAATCTCTTGGGCGCGGGCCCGGGTAAGTAAGGTCTCGGCATCCAGTACGTGAGTCGTATCGGTGAGTCCTTCCCGGAAACGGGCCCGTTCCAGCCGAAAGTGTTCTTCAGCGGCGAGGCGTGCGCTTTGGGCTGCTGAAAGCCGTTTCTTCGCTGCAGAAAGCTCAAGCCAGGCCTGATGCACTTCAAGGGCCACCTGGTCTTTGACCTCTTTGAGAAGGGCGCGTAAGGCCTCGGCTTCGGCCCGGGCCGCTGAAACCTCCCGGGCCCTGATGCCCCAGTCCCAGAGCTCCCAGTTGAGGTTCACTCCTACCCAGAGGTTTTCCCGGTCTCCATAGGGATTTTCGGAGAAGGTTAAGCTATCCCCATGCCAGGTGTATCCGGCCTCAAGGTCAAGCCAGGGAAAGTAGCGGCTACGGGAAAGACGGATCCTTTCTCGAGCCATACTTACGCGGAGGCTGGCAGCTTGCACCTCGGGCCGCCTCTCGTAGGCCAGGCTCAGGAGTTTTTCGTAGGAAAATTTGACAGGCTTTAAAAGAAACTCCCTTTTTACTCCAATCTCCGCTTTAAGGGGGCGCACCAGAAGGAGGTTTAAAGAAGCCCGGGCCAGCCCGAGACGATTTTCGGCCCTAGCCAGGTGTTCTTCGGCCTCCCGAAACTCGGCCTGAGCGTAAAGAAACTCGCTTCGGGAGATGAGCCCTTCCCGAAAAAAGCCCTCGGCATCCCGTAGGTGGGCTTTACGCCGCTCAAAACTCTTTTGGGCAAGTAGATATTCTTCTTCGGCCTCCACCACACGAAAGTAAGCCTCCTTTACCCGAAGGATGAGTTCTTGACGCAAGCGCTCCTCCTCCACCGCGGAAAGATCCACGGAAAGCCTCGCCAGGGCCTTTTTGGCCGATATGGAAAGGCCATGAAACAGGGGAAACTTCAGGCTTAAGGAAAAGAGGGCCTCTTCCCGGTCCCGAATGGGATAGCTTCCGAAGGAGGTTTTAAGGTACTCAGGATCTCGATAGGCCCGGTAGGCGTAAAAGGAATAAAGTCGAGGGAGACGCAGGCGGTCGGCGGCCTTCTGGCGCTCCTCGGTGGCCTTTCTTTTAAGGAACGCGGCCTTAAGAGCGGGATAGCGTTCAAGGGCAAGTCTTACACAATCCGCAAGACTCCAAACTTTTTCAGCCCCAAGGGGACTCGTCCATAGAAAAATAAACCATAGAGCCAAGAGGGACGAGCGCCTCATGGTCTCCTCCAGACAAGGATCTCCCGGTGCAGGGTATGAAAAAAGAGAATAAAGAGGAAAACAGCCCCCAAAAGGGCCCAATAGTAAGTGCGGCGGAAGGCGTCCTGAAAGGCATAGCTTAAGGCATAGAGGGTTTCCACCCGCAAGACCAAGGCCTGGGCCTTATGAAGGGCAAGCTCTGGCGGGAAAAAACGGGAAAGCAGGACGGATCCTTTCTTCACCACAGTTGAAACCAAGAAAGGATTCTGGAGGGCGGTTATCTCCTGAAGATGAAAGTCGGTGCGGAAGGTAAGGGTGTTGGTGGCAAGGGCTGTACCGAAGGAACCCCCAATGAAACGCTGATAGTGAAGAAGCACCACTCCCAGCCCGGTCCTTTCCCCAAGCCCCGAGAGGGTGATCTTGGTAAGCGGCGGAAAAAAGGTGCCCAGGGCCATTCCCAAGGGGACGGTATAAAGCGCGGCCGTTAGGGCCGGGGTGTAGTAGTTTAGTCGGGGAAGGAGAAATATAGAGGTTACCGAATAGATGAGGAAACTTGCTACAAGCAAGTATTCCGGGCGGAAGCGGTCGCTTAAGGCCCCGGAAATTACCGAAAAAAGGCCGATAAAGCTTGCAAAAGCCAGCATATGAAGCCCGGCCTGGAAGGTGGTGAGCCCCTTGAGGTTTTCGTAATAGAGGGGAAGGAGGTAGAAGACCTGATACATGGAAAAACCTAGGACGAAGAAATGGTAAGCCATGGTAAGGCCGAAACTCGGGATGAGATAAAGAGAAAGGTCAAGGAGGGGCCTTTTGGAAAGAATTTCACTAATAAGGTAGGCGACGAGACCTAAAGCGGAGGCAAAGGCCAGAATTCCAATCCAACGGGACTGGAACCAGCCCAGCTGCTGGCCCTTGGAAAGGAGCACCAAGAGAGAGATGGTAAAGGTGGAAAGGAAAATATAGCTCAAGGGATTGAACTCAAAGCGTCCGGTGCGCCCCAACCCGCGGGGAAGGAAAAAGATCCCGGCAAGAAGATTCAGGATCCCCACCGGAAGGTTCACGTAAAAGACCCAGCGCCAGGAGAGGTGTTCGGTAAGAAACCCTCCCAAGGTAGGTCCCAAGGCCGGGGCGAAGCTTACCCCCAGGCCGAAGATCCCCATGGCAAAGCCCCTTCTTTCGGGAGGATAGACTGCTAGGAGAATGGTCTGGGCCGAGGCCGTAATAAAAGACTCGCCCAGACCCTGGGCCACGCGCCAGAAGACCATAGAAGGAAGGGAACGGCTTCCGCCGCACATAACCGAGGAGAAGGTAAAGAGAAAGAGCCCGAAAAGGAAGGTGCGGGAGTAGCCGATCTTAGGGGCGAGAGAAACTACAAAGATGAGCCCCACGGCAGCCGCGGTCATATAGGCGGTTACCACCCACTGGATGCCGTAAAGGTCGGTGGCAAGGGGCCCCATCATTTTAGGGACCACCACGTCCACAATGGTGGTATCCAAGATGGCCATGAAAAAGCCCACCATCACGATAAAGGTGATGAGGGCCCGATCGAAGGAGGAGACCGGGTAGTAGAAACTCTCTTTAACCGGGACTTCAGCCATCAGAATTCCCTTTTGATCTCGACCTCTCCCCCAAGTCCGACCCTTAAAAGGAAGAGGTCCCCCCGGGTGATTCGGATCTTGACCGGGACCCTCTGGGCCACCTTGGTGAACTCGCCGGCCGAGATGTCCCGCGGCACCAGGGCAAACTTGGCCGCAGTGGCCGGAAGCACCGCCGTGACCACCCCGCGGAACTCCACCCCGGGATAGGCGTCAAGCCTGATTCGGGCCTCACAGCCCGGTTTTACCCCTCGAAGCTTGGTCTCCTCAAGGAGGACCAGGACGTAGAGTTTGGAAAAATCCACCACGGCGTAGACCGGCTCCCCAGGGGCCACCACGTCCCCCTGGGCATGGAAGCGCTTGGCAATGTAGCCCGAGACCGGGCTCTTCAGCTCACAATAGGAAAGAAGGGTCCGGGCCTCGGAAAGGGCCTTTTCCTGGGCCCGGATGCGGGCCCTCAAAGCTGAAAGCTCCTTTTCTTTTTCCTTTATGAGCTTTTTCTGGTTGATCACAATCTTTTTTTCTTTTTCCTGGGCTCGGATGGCCGCCGAAAGGGCTTTAAGTCTTGCCGAAAGGGCCTCTTTCTTTTCTCGGAGGGCAAGGACCTGGGTTTCGGCCTCTTCGAAGCGGTGTCGGGCAATAAGCTTTTGGGAAAAAAGGCGCCTGAAGCGCGCCAGATCCCGCTCGGCCTGGGTGAGATTCACCTCTAAGGCTGAAAGCTCGCGCCTTAAAGCCTCTCTTTCGGCCCTAAGGCGTGCAATCTCATCTTGAACCTGGGCCTCTCGGAGCGAAAGCTCCCTCCGGAGTCTTTCTATCTCAAGGGAAAGGGCCGTTTCCTTCTCGCTTAAGGCGTAAAGCTCCTCCTCAAGGCCCTTAACTTTTAAGGCGTAGGTGGTGGAATCAAGGCGCGCCAGAAGTTCCCCTTTTTGGATCGCCTCCCCCTCGCGCTTAAAAAGCCCGGTGAGTCTCCCGTTTACTTTGTCAAAGGAGACGAAGACCAGGCCGTCGGTCTCCACAAAGACGGCGTTAGTCACGGCGTAAAGATGGCGATGCCAGAGAAAGCGGATAAGAAGAAAGAGGAGAACGAGAAAAAGGGCGAGGAGGAGGGCCAGGGCCAGCCGGCGGTGTCTTCCGTCCATGATTAGCAGGGCTCAAGGCGGATGCGCCGGGCCTCCTCCTTCACCTCTTTAAGCCTTTGGGGATCGTCAAGGAGGCGGCCCACGAGGTTGACTTCACTCGCTGGAACCGGATCCGGGCCGGTGGAGGCTGGGGTGGGGCCAAAAAAGATGGCCAGGGCCCGACCGACAGGCCAGTAACCTATGTCACCCACCCTGACTTTAAGGGTGTAAGTCTCATCAGGGGAGCAGTCCACCTGGACTGCAAAGTAGAACTCATCGCCCCAGGTGTTGAAATCGGCCTCCAGGGGCAGGGCTTCGTAAACCCGCCGGGCGCATTCGGTTTCAAAGAGTTCGGCCCGAAGAACAAGGTCTTCAACTACGATTTGGATGGGGTAGGGCACGATACACCTCCTCCGCCAGGGCCTTAGGGTCTTTAAGGCCCGAAAGTTTTAAAGTCTTAAACCGCGGCAAGATCTCCTCGTAAAGCTCCGCGATAGCGGCTAACTTTTCCGGTCTTTCAAAATTCTCTAGGGCCTCTCCCCGCTTTTGAATGCGTTTTAAGGCCTCTTCCAAGGGCAGATCTAAAAAGACCACCAAATCCGGTACGGGGGCAATGGTCTCGTTACGACGCCAGAGCTCTTTCCAAGAAAGGCCTTCCGCCCCCTGATAGGCCAAGGTAGAAAGGTAATAACGATCACAGATAACCCACTTTCCATCCTTAAGGGCCGGAACTATCACCTTTTGGGCGTGTTCCCACCGGTCACGCCAGAAGAGTTCGGCATAAGCTTGAGGCGAAAGCGGCGTGCGGCGTCGAAGGTGTTCCCGGATTTTTTCTCCCCATTCCCCCTTGGTAGGCTCTTGGGTAAAAAGGACCGGATAACCTTCCTTTTTGAGGCCTCGGTAGACCTCTTGAGCCAAAGTACTTTTCCCGGAACCGTCTAGCCCCTCAAATACGATCAGCCGACCCGGCCTTTCAAATTCAAGAAGGATCCTTTCTACCAAATAATCCCGATTTTCCTTGGTGATTTCACAAAAGATAGGCCCCTCTAACCGGTGGATCTCTTCCAAAAAAGGAACGTGTCCATATCCCACGGAGGCCAAAAGGGGCTCTGGTCCTTGTAAAAGTTCCTGGATGCGTTTCCGAAAGCCCTCCGAAAAGACCTCCATCTTTCCGATCTCGTCCACCACGTAAAGGGTTTCGGGGGAAAGCTGATCTTTAAGAGCGGTAAGAGCCAGTTTTTCGAAGGTTTCAAGGAAGACTCGATATTTCCCCACCTGGGGCCAACCGCGACCTTTCTTGGCCAACCAGGCCTCTTTGCCGTCCAGGGTATAGATCTTGAAGCCCACCCGACGGCCGGCTTCCCGCACCTCTCGGGTCACGAAGCCCCGCTTGGGAGCGGTTACTTTCCGGATTACCCGTTCAATAAGGGTGGTCTTTCCCGTCCCGGGAAGGCCATATACCAAGACCTTGGTGCGACCATGAGCCGGAAGTTTCATCAGGGTCTCCAGGGCTTAGACCTCAGAAGGACATAAGTAGCGCCCGGACCTCCATCACAAGGCCGAGCACTGGTATAGGCCAGGATATAACGCCGATAGGGGCCTTTTTCTAGCCAAATCCGGACCTTTTCCTTTAAAACCGGCTTACCTGGGGAAGAAAGACCCCGGCCATGGATAACCAGTACGCATTTGTCTCCGCGGTGTAAGGCTTCTTGAAAAAACCGTTCCAGCGCCTCCTCAGCTTCCACCGCCGTCAAACCATGCAAATCTAAGACCTTAGAGACGGCAAACTTTCCTTCCCGCAACTGGCGCACCAATTGATGAGTTACCCCCGGGGCTCGACCTTCCATGTATTCTGAGGTCTGCCAAACCCGGACTTGGATCCTTTCCGGAGGCCAATCTTTGGAGTGGTGTTGGGGAGGTCTTTTAGGGGTATGGACCCAAAAGAGGTCCTTTCCCGAAGAAAGAGGCTTCACCTTCTGGAAAAACTCTTCGGGTTCTTCGGGGCACAAAGAAGGCTCCGGGCCGGGAGGCAATTCCTCTTTACGGATCTTCTCTTTCAAGACCTCAAAAGGCCGAAACCCCATCTTAGCTCCCTCCTTCTTCCAGCTTGATAAGCTCGTAGGCCCTTTGACCTAGTCCCAATTTTTCGGCATGTTCCAAGGTGATCTCCCAGGGAAGCCCGGGATAAAGACGTCGGAACTTGTCTTCGCCAGCCTCTGCTCCGGCCACTTTAGAACCTGAAAGGGCGGCCTCGCGGTTCACTAGATCCACCGAGGCCTGATCTAGGGCTACCGGGTCCTGAGAAGCTAGGATACCAAGGTCTTGGACCAAAGGATAGTCGTTAAAAGGATAACAGTCACAGGCCGGTGAGACCTGGAGCACAAAATTTAAAAAAAAGAGCCGTTGCTGGAGAGAAAAAAAGGTGGCCGCCGCATACTCGGCCATCTTGCGCATGAAGAGCTCCGCCCGTTCGTTCCACTGGACCTTGATGGCCTCCTCGGGACAAACGGCAATACACTCCCCGCAGCCGATGCAGCGCTTTTCGTTTATACGATAGCGGGGCTTCTTCACTCCCTCGACAGGCTCTGGAGCCCCCACTGGACAAAACTCGGCACAAGTCCCGCAGGCCACACAGCGTCTCTTGTCGATCTTAGGGGCCAAGGTGGAGTGTTGCTCCAGTTTCCCTTTACGCGCCGCGCAGCCCATCCCCAGATTTTTCAAGGTCCCCCCAAACCCCGAAAGCTCATGCCCCTTAAAATGGGTAAGCACTACCAGACCGTCGGCCCGGACGATCTCCTTGGCCAGATAAAACTTTTTTAAAACCGGAAAGTCAAACTTCACCTCTTCGTAAGTATTGCCTCGAAGGCCATCGGCAATCACTATCGGAGCCCCCACCACCGCAAAGTCAAACCCGTTCCGGATGGCGGTCTCAAGGTGCACCACGGTATCCGAACGACTTCCCCGGTAAAGGGTGTTGGTGTCTGTAAGAAAGGGTTTGACGCTTAAGGCCTTGAGATAGTCCACCACTTGCCTCACCCACTGAGGGCGAAGGTGCGCGAGATTTCCGGCCTCGCCGAAGTGAAGCTTCACCCCCACCAAAGCCCCCTTACGGAAACGGCCCTCTAAACCCAAGGCCGAAAGCAAGAGATTCACTTTCTGAAGCAGGGAGATTTTTTTCTTTAAATGAAGATCCACAAAATAAACCGGACTTGCCATCCGCCCCTCCTTCCTCTTTAATTAAAGCCATGGAAGACTTAGATCGCAAGCTCTTGAACCTGGTTCAAAAAGACTTCCCCTTGTCCCCCAGGCCCTTTAAGGCCTTAGGGGAAGATTTAGGTCTTACGGAAGAAGAGGTTCTTCGGCGCCTTCAGGCTTTGACCGCCCAGGGGATACTGCGTCAGATCGGAGCCATTTTTCACCCCCAGGCCCTGGGTTATCAAACCACGCTGGTGGCGGCTGAGATACCAGCGGAACTGGAAGAACAGGCCGCTTCGGTGATAAACGCCCATCCTGGAGTAAGTCACAACTATTTGCGCGCTCACCGTCTGAACTTCTGGTTCACTATCGCCGTCCCTCCGGGGAAAAACCTGAAGGAAGAGGTTTCAGCTCTTTTGAAGACCGCCGGAGCTAAAACCTTTTTGCTCCTTCCCATAAAACGCGTCTTCCGTATCGCTGTAGTCTTTGACCTCGAGGAAGGCACCGCCGGAGACGGCCACTTCTCCCAAATGCGTGAAAGGGTGCTCCCAGATGAAAGGACCATACGCCTGGTGAGAACCCTTCAGGAACCTCTTCCCTTAACCCCTCGTCCTTTTGAGGAGGTGGCGCTTCCCCTTGGAATGTCCGAAGAGGAGGTCCTCTCTTGGATCCGGGAGATGCTCTCCCGCGGAGTGATGCGGCGTTTTGCGGGGCTTGTGCGCCATCGGAAAGCCGGTTTCAGGGAAAACGTCATGGTGGCCTGGCAGGTGGCCCCAGAACGAACGGAAGAGGTGGGCCTCGCCCTAGCCCGCGAGCCCGGGGTAACCCATTGTTACGAACGAAAATCCTACCCCCACTGGCCCTACAACCTTTACACCATGATCCACGCTAAAAAGGATCTTACGGCGCGCATCGCCGAACTCTCTCGGAAATACGACCTTCCGGATTATCTGGCCCTGAGGACCCTCCGGGAATACAAGAAGGTGCGCCTTAAGCTTTTTATCGAGGAAGACATTCACACGCGTCCTTTTTGAGGATTTTCTGGAGTCCGACTTGAAGCTCGGGGTTGCGCCAGAGGGTCCTCACCAGAAAGAAAACGGCTCCCGGCTCTCCCTCTTTAGCGGCCAGAAATGCGCAACATAGGGCCTAGGCCTTTGTTCTTAAGGCCAGCCCCATATAAATGGTTCCGTCTTTCATCCCCAGGCGGAAAAGTTCCTCGGCCAGAAACATTTTCTCCCTGCGGTTAAGAGGCTCTCCCTCTTTGGCGGCCCTGAGCAACCATTTTTTGGCCTTCTCCGCCTCTCCCAGCCGGAGATAAATCCCTCATATCGTTCTTTCCAGCCGGGGAGTCCTTTCCTCCTCCGGAACCTTTAAAAAATAAAAAAGGGCTTTCTTTAAGTTCGCGCTTTTAAGATGGACCCTGCCTATCAATTCCGGGGAAAGAAAACAATTATCGGGTATGGTGAATTTTAAAGCCTCCTCAGGAAAGAGCCGGAATAGTTGTTCAAGGGCCCTGCAACTGCCGCTCTGAAAAAGTTTTTTAAGAAGATCGAGGGCCTTTTCCGTTCTGCCCTGTCTCAGTAAAAGTTCGCTTTGCATAAGATAAAGCCTTTCGGAGGTGTAAAAGTTTAGACTTGATCTGACAGTTGCCCCCTCCAGAGGCTCCACCTGTCAGGCTCGGTCAGAACCCAAAATCAACCTCCACATTAGAATGAATCTTCTCCTTTGCCAAGGGCACATTTCCCAAAAAGGTCTCCATCGGTGTCTTACCTTCACA
>JALWWR010000162.1 GCA_026993045.1 Thermodesulfatator sp. | reverse complement strand
CTCTCATACTGTCCTATCACCTTCCCGTCCAAAGGATAAAGCCTGATGTTCAAACGGCTCGCCTTCACGCAAAACTCTTCGCCCTTTTTCTCCCTAAACAGCTCCATCAGCTTCATCTCAAGCTCGTGAACCTTCCTTGAAAGCCCCGACAGGGCTAAGTCCTTCAGCTCCTCTTTCCTCTTTCCTTTGCAAAACTCCCACTCCGAGTAGTAAGAACACATCGCCTCCTTGATCTCCTCCTCGCTCAAACTCCAGCCCACCACCGCTCCTCCCGTGTATCCCAAAAGCGCCATGAGAAGAAAAAAGCCCACCGCTCTCATGACTCTACTGAAGGGTTACGGAAGCGCTCTTACTGTCGCAGATTTCGGAAGTTACCGCCCATACACACCCTTCCAAGGTTACCGTGTAGCTCCCGGCATAAGGCTGAACCGTTACCTGATTTCCCGAGGGATCCGTGCAGGTAAGCCACTGCCCGTAAGGGTTGGTATACCATTCGCAGGTTACGGAAAAACTCGTAGGACACCCGTAAACCCCTCCGCAGTAAAAACTCGCTATCCGTGCGCTTTGAGATCCGCTTTGGTCGCTTATCCTCACCTCCCAGTAAACCGACCCGTTGGCGGAACTAAAGGTGTAATCCGCAGACAGCGTAAAGCTCTGCCCCAAACTTACCGTATCGGGCTCCACGGTAAAGGAACTGATCCGTATCCCGTATGAGGATGTTCCCGTGTCCGAACCGTCAGCCGTGCCCGAACCTCCTCCGCCTCCGCATCCCCACAGCAAGGCTCCCAAAAGTCCCGCAAGAAGAACTCCCTTCCTCATGCTACTGCCCTCCAAAAGGTTTCACCTCCACCTTTCTGCAGAGCGCCCACCTCTCGGGCTTAGCCCTGCAGGATCTCTCCCCAAGCCCCTTTATCTCAAGAACCTGAACCCCCCTCTTTTTCAAAAACTCCGCCACGTTCTTTGCCCTCTCCCCGGAGAGCCTCATGTTATATTCCTCATCCCCCTCCGGCGAGGCGTGCCCCACCACCTTTACCCTTCCCTTCACCGACAGGAGCTTTTTCTTCTCGCTCTCTTTTAGCTTCGCAGAGTCAAACTCAAAGTAAACCTCCACAACACTCGG
>JALWWR010000161.1 GCA_026993045.1 Thermodesulfatator sp. | reverse complement strand
CGCTGGAGGAGATCTTCAGCAAAGGAAACGAGGCGTTTCTTTCGGGGGAGTGGGCCCGGGCCGTGTATTATTACGACTGGATAGTGCGGGAGGGGGTAGGGTCTCCGTACTATCCTTTGGCCCTTTTTCAAGCAGGGTTGGCCTCGTACTACTACGGTGATTTGGAGCAAGCCCGCCTGTACTTCCTCCCTCTTACCTTCCCTCAGACCGATCCGGATCTCCGTCGCAAGGCGATAAAGAACCTTCTGGAGATCGCTGAACAGAGAGAAGACTGGCCGGAGGTGCTCCAGTTCGTGTCCCTGCTCTTGCCGCAAACGGAAGGGTGGGAAAGGGAAGAGCTTTCGGCTCGCCGGACGATTGCTGAGGTCTTGCTTCACCCCAGCCAAGAGGGGATGGGGCAGCTGGAGAAGTGGTGGCAGTTCTATCGGGAAAAGAGCGCTCAGGGGGTGCCGTTGCGGCGGGATCTTCCCACCCGGTTGCTGATCGCTATGGGGCACCTTTATTTTGCCTTTGCCCGGGGGGTTTCTCTTTCGGCTGACGATCTCCATTTGCGGGATCGGCTGGAGGAGAAGGCAAGTTTCTTGCTGAAAGCCCAGGAGAAATACCTCCGCTCGCTTTACTATCCCGATCCGTACTACGGGCCTATGGCGGTGTTTCGCATCGGGTTTTTGTATGAAAGCTTCTACGAAGAGATCCGCTCCCTTCCCCCACCCAAAGACCTTTCCCCGGAAGAGGTTCAGGTTTACCGAGAAGAGGTAGAACGTCTCTTGGAACCGTTGCGTCGGAAAGCCATTTATGCTTATAAAAAGCTTTTGGATTTTGCCCACCAGTACGCACTGCGCAACGAGTGGATCTTGCGGGCCCGCAAACACTTGGAGGGGCTGGAAGAGCAAACGGTAGGGGAAAGACCGGGTGGTTGAACCGGTGCATTGGGTATGGTACTCTGATAAGTGGTTTCCGATTCAAACGGAGGTTTTATGAAGCGGATCGGGTTTGCCGCTGTTTGTCTATGGCTTGTAGCCCTCCCTGTGCAAGGGGCGGATCAACCGAAGTTTGGGGGAAAAGGGAAGCCCGGGGCTGCCACGGGGCCTACGCGGCTTTTGCCGGAGGTGGAGTTTGAGCCGATCAAGGTTCCGCC
>JALWWR010000160.1 GCA_026993045.1 Thermodesulfatator sp. | reverse complement strand
TAATAAAGGTGGCGGACCACGCCGTTTACCAGCTCGCCGCAGAGGGCCCGATCCCGCGGGTCCGGAAGGACGCTTTTTGTAAGGACTTCCCCTAAGATTTCATCCAACAAGGGTTTCCCCTTCTCCCAGCGAATGAGGGTCTTTAAGGCCATGGCCCGAGGGTTTCCGCGGGGGAGCTTGGGCATTAAAGGGCCCTTCGCACGGATTCCGCCGTGCGGCAGTGTAAGTCCCTTAAGGCTTCGGATACGCGAGGGGCGGGGGTTCGACGTCCTTCACGAATATCCAAGGGGAGACGTTCAAGGTTTTCCCGTGCTTTCTCCCGAATTTCTGAGAGGGGAGGCCCGGGAAGGAGCAGTTGTCCCTTTTCCCAAACCTTATGTAAAAGCGGAACCCCCGGAAGAGACTCTTCCCGGAGCCCCAGTTCGTCTTCGTAAAAGAGGCCTGAAGGGTCATAACGGCGGAAGATCTGCT
Source organism: Thermodesulfatator sp. (assembly GCA_026993045.1). Classification (GTDB taxonomy): domain Bacteria; phylum Desulfobacterota; class Thermodesulfobacteria; order Thermodesulfobacteriales; family Thermodesulfobacteriaceae; genus JALWWR01. The sequence goes on along the minus strand of JALWWR010000160.1, from coordinate 3,960 downwards.
TGCGACCTGGGTAAGTTATCTTGCCTTCGGAGAGTTTGAGCCGGGGTTTCCCGTCATATTCTACGAGCTTGTAAGCCATGTCCAGATAGGGGGCGTCAGCTGAGACCCCCATTTTAGTTCCCACTCCAAAGGCGTCCACCGGGGCTCCGGAGGAGATGATCTCCCGAATTTTATGCTCGTCAAGTCCTCCCGAGATAAAGATCTTGATTTCCGGGAACCCAGCTTCATCTAAAAGGCGACGCACATCTCGAGCTAGCTCGATCACGTTTCCGGAATCTAGTCGCACGCCACGAATGCGCACCCCCTTTTGGGCCATCTTGCGAGCTACTTCCAGGGCCTTCTCTGCTCCCCGGAGGGTGTCGTAGGTATCGATTAAAAGTACAGTATTCTGAGGAAAACTTTGGGCAAAGGCCAAGAAGGCCCCCTCTTCTTGGTCGAAGCTTTCAATGAAAGAATGGGCCATGGTTCCGGTTACTGGAAGACCAAATATTTTTCCTGCCAAGACATTGCTCGTGGCCGTAAAACCCCCGATATAGGAAGCCCGGGCGGCGTGGAGGCTGGCCTCCAGTCCCTGGGTGCGCCGGGCCCCAAAGTCTACGCAAGGCCTTCCCTGAGCTGCCCATACGCAACGCGAGGCCTTGGTAGCTATCAAGGTTTCCAGATGCAAGAGGTTAATGGCTAAGGTCTCTACTATCTGGGCCTCTGGCAGAGGGGCTGTAATCTCAAGCAAAGGCTCGTTTTCAAAGACTACTGTTCCTTCTGGTACCGCCCAGACTTCCCCAGTGAAACGGAATGCTTTAAGGTAATCCAAAAAGACGGGCTTAAAGAGCTTGAGAGACTCTAAATACTCCAGATCTTCTTCTGAAAAACGCAGGTTTTCCAGAACTTCAAGAAAAGGCCCTAGCCCCGCCGCTAAGAGATAGCTTCGGTGGCGGGGGAGCTTGCGCACAAAAAGGGAGAAAGTGGCCGGAGCTAACATCTCCCGCTCCACATAGACTTGACTCATGGTGAGCTCGTAAAGATCCGTAAGGAGGGCTGAAGGGTTGAGCCATTTAACGGTAAACATCCTTGCGATGCCCTATGTGCAGGATGAGAATTTTCTTTTCCCTATCGTCAATTTCATAGATGATACGGTAATTTCCCACTCTTATTCGCCAGCCCTCGCGACCGACTAATTTCTTGTAACCTGCCGGTCTGGGATTTTCGGCCAATTTTAAGATCGCTTGTTTGAGACGCTCATAGTCTGAAAGGGGAAGACTACCCAATTCCTTTTGCGCTCTTCTAAGAATGAAAATTTGATACTTCAAGGTTTCCGGGAATCTTCAATCTCTTTTATAGCTACTTCAAAAGGAATGGCTTCATCCCCTGAAGCTTTGGCTTCATCATAAGCTTTTATTTCTTCAAGTTCTTCAAGCTTTTCCAGGATTTCCTGATAAACTTTTATGGGCAAAATAACCGCTTTTTTATTTCCTTTTTCATCTATAACGAAATTTACATTTGCCATTAATAATCCTCCTAAACAATCCGGGCCTTATAGATGCGCTCCATTCTTTTTAAGGCGAATTCGTGGGCCTCGGGGTCAAAGTCGCCCACCACGGACCGAGGAACGACCACCTTAAAGCCCCGGAAGAAGGCTCCGGCGGCGGTATCCATGATACATATGCTGGTGCAAACCCCAGTCAACCAAACCTCTTTTGTTCCTAATTGCTTTAGCAAGTCTTCTAAGTTGGTACGAAAGAAGGCGTCAAAACGGGTTTTGGGGACCACCTGTTCCCCTTCTTGAGGGGCTAATTCCGGGATAATCTCTGCTCCCCAAGTACCTTTTACACAGTGAGGAGGAAAGGCTTGAAATTCGGGATCGTCCGGTTCGTGGTGGTCGCAAGCGTAGATTACAGGTTCCTTTCCCCTTCGGAATTCTTCCAGAAGCTCCTTAAGGGGAGGTATGATGCTGCGCACTTCTTGCCCACAGAAAAGAGCCCCTTTGGGATCCAAAAAATCGTTTAGCATGTCAACGATTATGAGAGCTCGCATATTTTTTATTTACCCTTTATTTTCCGCTTCGCAAAGACTTGAGGGGCATTCAAAATCAGATTTTGAACCTTCCTTGAATCCTTTAAGCCTAAAGGCACCCCTTTGCTTTTAGTGAAGGTCTCTTTTAAATTAGAGGCATGACGCGACGCAAACTTTTATCCTGGCTAGGAGTAGGAGGGAGCTTGGGGATCTTGAGCTATGTGGTAGGGCACACGGTTAAACATTTTATTCCCAGGCCGCCTCGCAAAATCTTTATTAAAGAGGCCGAGCTTCCCCCTCCGAGCATGGTTAAGGTGGGGGAGGAGTATTTCCTAGTGAAGCTTCAGGATGGCAAACTGCGGGCCTTGTCCCGGAGGTGTCCCCACCTAGGGTGCAAAGTAAACTATTGGCCTCCTAAAGAGATCTTCCTTTGTCCTTGTCACCAAAGCCGTTTTGCTCTAACGGGGGCTTATCTTTCTGGTCCAGCCCCGCGGGGGCTCTACGAGCTGAAGTGGGAAAGAAGTGAAGGCGGCATACTCCTCGAGATACCGGGTTAGTCCTTGGATATCCTGGGGGCTTACCGCTAACTTCTTGTTAGTGATCCTTTCGGGCTTGGTTTTGGCCTATCCTTATAAAGAGACCTTGCCTTTAGTGTCTACGGTGGGGATTGAAAATCTGGTCCCTTTTGGACGTCTGTTTCGGCGCTTGCATTATCTCACCGGTTTGCTCACTCTGGTTTTTCTCCTCTATCACGCCTTTGAGGCCTGGCGGGCCCAAAGTTACGAACGTCGAAGCTGGCTTAGGTGGCTAGGCTTGGGTTTGACCTTGCCCTGGATGTTCCTCTTGGCCTTTACGGGTTATATCGCCCGTGGGGACCAGACCGGACTTTTTGCGGGCTATATCGCGGAGACCCTGAGTTTGCACGTGCCCTTTTTGGGGCCTTATGTTAACGCCTTCTTTTTTTTGGTGCGAGAAGAAGGGGTGCACCGGGCTTATTGGTTTCACCTTTATGGTTCAGGGCTCATGCTTTTGACCGTTGGTCTCTGGCACTTTAGACTGCGGCGCACACCCTTAAACCATCTTCTATACTGGGGAACCTTTTCTCTAGCCCTGGTCCCCTTTTTACCTTTGGGCCTCCATGGTCCGGGGAATTATCTCCTAGTCAAAGGTCCCTGGTTTTTTGTGGGCATCCAAGAGGCCTTGAGGTATTTACCTCCTACCTGGGCCGGGGTGATTTTCCCTTTATTGGGGCCTGCCTTATATATAGGAATAAAAGCCTCCTCTGGACGCACGGTCTTTAAGGTGGCCTTTCTCCTTTGGCTTGGAACCTATGGCGGTCTCACGATCGTGGGGTTGGCCCGGTGAAAGGGTATAGCTGGGTACTTTTGGGATTGGTCTTGATAGGGGTGCTCTTGTGGGAAATGCGATTCAGAAGGGCCGACAAGGTCCATACCTTGGTCTCCGGCCGGATCGATATGTGTCTGGCCTGCCACAGGGAGACCCCCGGAAAGGCTCACGCCCGGGGTGTGGTGAGCTGTGCGGACTGTCACGGAGGCGACCCCCTTACCGTGGAAAAGGCCCGGGCCCACCGGGGAGTGGTGAAGAATCCCGCGGACCTCCGCTATGCGGACCGGAGCTGCGGCCGGCCGGAGTGTCACCCGGACTACCCCGAAAGGGTCAAAAAGAGCCTCATGGCCACCAACCGGGGTATCATCTCCACCCTGCGCTACTACTGGGGGGAAACCCCGGATTTCCGGGAGAAGATCACGGTTGAGGAACTGATAAAAACCGGAAGGACCTCCCCGGCCCTGGATTACTTCCGCAAGCTCTGCGGGACCTGTCATCTCTGGCTTCCCCGGGGAAAACTTCCGGGTTTCCTTCGGGAAAAGGGCGGGGGCTGTGCGGCCTGCCATCTCGTACCCGGTAAAGAACCGAAGGCCGAAAAGGCAC
>JALWWR010000159.1 GCA_026993045.1 Thermodesulfatator sp. | reverse complement strand
CTATAAATCCCATGCCTTTGGGCTCTTTCGGGTGCCGGAGTGGCGGAACTGGGAGACGCAGGGGACTCAAAATCCCCCGAGGCTTGCCTCGTGAGGGTTCGAATCCCTCCTCCGGCACCAGATTTATCAAGGAGTTAGCGGGAGGTTCACCCCTCCCGCTTTTTGTTGTTTTTCGGTAGGTGTCCATATAGGTGTCCACTGGCGGTGGCAGGGAACCGAATTTTTTGCAGACCCTCCCTCAAAGTTTTCGTGTCTAGGTGAGCGTACCTGAGGACCATCACCAGGGTGGAGTGGCCCAGGAGTTCCTTGAGGAGGGCTAAGTCCACCCCGTCCTGGATGGCCCAGCTTGCGAAGGTGTGGCGAAGGTCGTGGATCCTGATGGAAGAGTCCAGGCCAGCCCTCTTCAGAGCCTCTTTAAAGCCCGTCCGGACGTCCTTGTAGGGCTGGCCAGAGGACTTGCAAAACACGTAAGGGCTCGAAATGTGTCGGGGGTGGCTCCGGAGCACGTCCAGGGCCCAATCGGAGAGGGGAAGGAGGAGTTCTTTTTTGGCCTTGGTGGAGGAGGCGGGGATGCGGATTGTCCCTAATTTCAAGTCCACCTGGTCCCAGCGAAGGTTGAGGACGTTGCCCAGGCGGAGGCCGGTAGCCAGCAAAAACTCAAAGATAGGACGGGTGGCCGGGGGAGTAGCGTCCAGAAGACGCTGGGCCTCCTCCCGGGTGAGAAAGCGCCAGCGGTCCCGGTTTTCTCCCAGCATTTCAACCGACTTGACGGGGTTCTCTTTGGTGTACACTCCCCTCCTCTGGGCAAAGGAGAAAAGGTGCTTCAGGACGGCCAGCTCCCGGTTCACCGTACCGGGGGCAGCCCCCTCTGAGAGGCGAGTATTTTTGTAATCCTCTACGACAGAAGGGGCAATATCCTTCAGCGAAAGCTCACCAAAGAAAGGTTTAAGGTGAGCTTCATAGATGACCCCCTTCCTCTCAGCCCAAGAAGGGGAGTTGTTTTGAAGCACCCAGGGGAAATAGGTCCTCTCCCAGAAGTCGGAAAAGCGAATTAAGGCCGCCTTTTTGGAGGGGATCTGCTCTGCTTCGGCCTTTAAACGCCGAATTTCCGCCCAGCGGGCCTCGGCAGCCATTTTAGAAGGGCCTATCC
>JALWWR010000158.1 GCA_026993045.1 Thermodesulfatator sp. | reverse complement strand
CACGCGGCCAGCACCCGCTCAAAATAGGGCCTTACCCCAGAGGCCTCCACCAGCCGGGAAAGCCTGTCGTCCCAGTTAGAAAGCATCGCTAGTTTGACCCTTTGGGCTTTCAAGAAAGCCAGGGCCTCCAGCCCTCCCGGGGCCAAACGGAAGGCCTCCGGGCGGGCGAAGATCTCGTAAGCCTCGCGAAAGACCTCTTCCCGCGGAAGACCGTCCAGCCAAGGAGCTACGGTCTCCAAAAAGGCTTTACGCCAAAACTCAAGACAAGGGGCCGGCTGAAACTGGGTGAGCTCCCTTTTGAGAGCCGGCCAGAGACCCCGAAACCGGGCCTCAATCTCCTCTGGGCGCACCTTTATCCCAAAACCTCGGAGCACCCGGGCGTAGACCCCGCCCACCGAGGGGTGGATATGAAAAAGGGTTCCTTCAGCGTCTAGGAGGACCGCTCGCACCATAACTAACGCGCGTGTCCTGGAAGTTCCAAGTGGGTGCAAGTACCAGAGGGGCACCGGTGGCTTTCAGCCACCCGGGGCTGATCCCCTCCGGTCTTTCCGGAATCTATCAAAGCCGCCGCGGCGCTCATGAGCCTTTTGGTCTTGGAACTCTGACACTTAGGGCAAGAGACCTCCCCCATTTCCGAACGGCTCTTTAACAGGACCTCAAACTCCTCTCCACACGCCTCACACTGAAATTCATAGATAGGCATAGATCCTCCTTCTCGGCCTAAAAATTTGTAACTAAAATTAAAGTTTTCCGAGGGGCTGGTCAATGCGTAAGGAAAAACTTTTTGTCTACGGCACCCTCAAGCGGGGACAACCATTACACCACCTCTTAAAAGGAGCTCGTTTTTGGGGAGAAGCAGAAGTAAGAGGCTTTAGGCTTTACGACCTAGGGCCCTATCCGGCTCTGAGACCCGGGAACCCCCAAGAGCGAGTCCAAGGAGAACTTTATGAGATTCCGGCCTCTCTTCTAAAGACCTTAGATCGGGTAGAAGACGAATATGAACGGGTAAAGACCCAGGTCTTTACGGAAAAGGAGACGGTGGAAGCTTGGGTCTATCTCTATCGGGAGCCCTTGCCTGCCGAAAAACTCCTCCCCCAAGGACGATGGCCCATCTAACCCTCGCCCTCACCCCTCATCGGTTGGAGTTCCTC
>JALWWR010000157.1 GCA_026993045.1 Thermodesulfatator sp. | reverse complement strand
ATCTTTTACCTCCGTATAAAAAGTGACCGGAGAGCCTTCTTTTACCGGCTGAACCCGGGCGTCCAGACTGATATAGGAGCCCAAGACACTTACGCTACCCCAGACCACATAATCCACCCCTAGCTTTTGTCCCAGCTTACGCACTATCTCCGGGTTCAGGGAACCCTTTATTTCTTGCAAGGCCTGGCGCACTTCTTCAGGATCCACGGTGACCACCTTCCCGGGCACAAAAAGCCGGGAAGAGAGCATGTCTTGCACCCCTTGTCTCACATAGCTCAAGTCTTGCGAGGCGTTTATCTTAAAGGGAAGGATAGCCACCTTTTTGACTTCGGCTCTGACCTGAGAGAGAAACATCAAGGCTAAAAAAAGGGAGAAAATCAGAGATCTCATCTTTCTTTCTCCTGCCAGGCGTTTAAACTGAGTAAAACATCTTGAAATACGCCCGTCAAGGAGGGCCCTATGAGGATTGTAGGTCTTATTCCAGCTCGCTATGGTTCCACCCGTTTCCCAGGAAAACCCCTGGCCCAACTCTGGGGGAAACCCTTGATCCAGCACGTCTACGAACGGGCCCGAAAAAGCCCCATTTTAGAAAAGGTGGTGGTGGCCACCGACGACGAACGGATTCGGCGCTGCGTAGAAGATTTCGGGGGCCAGGCCCTCATGACCTCTCCCGAACACCGCTGCGGGACCGAACGGCTGGCAGAAGCCGCCCAGATCCTAGGGCTAGCGGACGAAGATATAGTCGTAAACATTCAAGGCGATCAACCCCTGCTGGCCCCGGAGGCCCTCGAAGAGCTCATTCGGCCCTTACTTTTATCTCTAGAGGTACCTATGGCCACCCTAGCCATCCCGATAGAAAGACCGGAAGAGATCCAGGACCCCCATCGGGTCAAGGTGGTCTTAGACCGTGAAGGCCGGGCCCTTTACTTCTCCCGGGCCCCTATCCCTTACTTTCGACCTCCTGGAAAGGCCCCCCTCTACCTGCGGCACATAGGGCTCTATGCCTATCGCAAGGAATTCTTAGATCTTTTCGTAAAACTCCCGCCGGGAGAATTAGAGGAAGCCGAAAAGTTGGAACAACTCCGGGCCTTGGAGGCCGGCTATCCCATCGCGGTGAGCATCACCCGCTATGAATGTCCGGAGGTGGACACCCCGGAAGACCTAAAACGTATCATACAAGTTTACGGGAGCGGGGCCTAGCCCCGCCACCATTAAGCCACCTTTATTTCGATTTTCTTGGGCTTTTCGGTCTCATGTTTAGGGATAAAGAGTCGCAGGACCCCGTTTTCAAGAGAGGCCTCAATCCGATCCTGATCAAATTCCGGCCCCAGGGTAAAGGCCCGGAAATACTCCCGACTGCGAACTTCTACGTATTCCGGGGAAACCTCCTCCCCTGGAACCTCTTCGATGATGCCCTGGAGGTAAAGGACGTTGTCTTCCACCTTGAGATCTAAGAGATCCTTGCTCACTCCCGGCATGTCGGCCACCAAGATGATCCCCTCTTCGGTTTCGTAGATATCCACCGGGGGAACGATGGCCCGCCGGCGCGGACGAGCCGGTTCCCTTTCCGGTTGCCGGACCGCCACTTCTTTCCTTTCAGCCATAATCCCACCTCCTTTGCCTTAAATTTTAGGCCTTCACCTCGATCTTTTTGGCCTTACGTTCTTCCTTCTTTCCGACCTGAACCACGATAAGACCGTTCTTGTATTCCGCCTCTACCTGCGAGGGATCTACCGATTCTGGGAGAGACACCACCCTAGAGAAACGCCCCGAGAACCGCTCCTGCCGCACGTATCTCTCGGGCTTGACCTCCTCCACCTTAAGGGCCTCTTCAGCCTTTCTTTCTCCCGAGATGGAAAGGAGATTTCCTTCCAAAGAGAGATCCACCTTTTTGGGATCTACCCCAGGGGCGAAGATGTAGACCCAGACCTTATCCGGGGCCTCTCCGATATTGATTCGGGGAAAGACCTCTTCGCCCCTTACCGCCCGAAAGGGACTCACCCACTCGAAGAGTCGATCCATTTCCTCCCGCAAACGCTCAAATTCCTGAAAAGGGTCCCATTCCCAGGTCCAATTTAGAGGCATAATACCACCTCCTTTTTTGAAATTTGGGCGATTTTCTTTGAATTTCTTAGGAAGGCCTTCCGAGAAAAAGTTAAGTATTGATCAAAAGGGAGCAAGGGGTGAGAGCTTTATTTAAGGCTTTAAGTGGAAGTAAAGGGCTTCGTTAGAGCCGTCTTTCAGAAATGGAGCTTTTTCCGGGCCTGTATAATATTAAAGGGTGTTGGTCTCAGTCATTATTCCCACCTATAACCGGGCCGTCTTCCTTAAGGAGGCCTTGGAGTCGGTCTTGAGGCAAAGCTATCGTCCGCTAGAGATCATCGTGGTGGACGACGCCTCTCAGGACCCGACTCCCTGGCAGATAGTCCGTTATCCGGTTATCTATCGACGTTGGGGAAGGCGAAGGGGGCCGGCGGCGGCCCGCAACCGGGGCCTTGCGATAGCCCGAGGGGAACTGGTGGCCTTCCTCGACAGCGACGACCTCTGGCTTCCGCAAAAGATCGCCAGACAGGTGGCCTTTTTCCAGGAGCATCCCGAGGCCGTAGCGGTCCAGCCTGAAGAGATCTGGCTTAAAGGGGGAAAGGTCCTTAAACCTCGCAGCCGGCATCGCAAACCTCAGGGACACTTCTTTCATCGAGCGGTGAGGCTCTGTCTGATTTCCCCTTCGGGGATTATGTTACGACGAAAGGTGTTAGAGGAGATCGGCCCTTTTGATGAGACTTTTCCGGTATGCGAAGACTACGAACTCTGGCTGAGGCTGGCGGCCCGCTATCCCGTACATCTCCTTCCAGAGCCTTTGGTAATCAAACGGGGTGGACACTCCGGACAGCTCTCTTCCACCCCGGGGCTCGATTTTTGGCGGGCCAAGGCCCTGGCCAAGATCTTAAAGGACTCAAGCCTTTCGCCAGCCATGCGGCTTTTGGCCTGGGCGGAGGCCCGGCGGAAACTAGAAATCTTCCGGCGAGGGGCCTTAAAACACGGAAACCTCAAAGGGCTTTGGGAGGCTCAAAAATTAGAGTCCGAACTAAGGCTCTGGCCTCTTGCTCTTAAGGGTTAAAGGCCCCGTCGGCCCTTTTTCCAGTCTTTAAAGACGATGGGGAAGATCTCTTCTACCTTGGAGACTAGGTGAAACTTCAAGGTCTTGCGCACCTCTTGGGGGATCTCGCCCAAATCCTTTTCGTTCGCCCTAGGGAGGATGACCTCCTTGATCCCGTAGCGCCGGGCAGCCAGGACCTTTTCTTTGATCCCACCTACCGGAAGGACCAGCCCCCTCAAGGTGATCTCCCCGGTCATAGCCACTTCTGGACGCACCGTGCGTCCGGTAAGAAGACTCACCAAGGCCGTAAGGATGGTCACCCCGGCGCTAGGGCCGTCTTTGGGGATGGCCCCGGAGGGCACATGCACGTGAAAATCAGAGCTTTCAAAGACCTCCTCTTTGATCCCTAGGGCCGAGGCCTGAGACCTCACGTAGGTAAAGGCCGCCTCAGCGCTCTCCCGCATCACCTCTCCCAATTGTCCGGTAAGAGTGAGACGCCCCTTCCCTTTTATCCGGGCCGCCTCCACAAAGAGGACCTCTCCTCCGGTAGGGGTCCAGGCCAGCCCCACCGCCACCCCAGGCACCCGCACCCGGTGCGCCACCTCCGGAAGATATTTAGGGGGCCCCAGATAGGTCTCCAGGTTTTTGACGGAGATCCGTTCGGCCGAGATCTCGCCCTCGGCGATCCGGCGGGCCACGGCCCGACACACGGCAGCGATCTCCCTTTCGAGCTGGCGCACTCCGGCCTCCCGGGTGTAGTAAAGGATGATGCGTTTTAAGGCCGAATCGGTGAGTTTGAGCTGCGCGGGGCGCAGACCGTGGGCCTTGAGCTGCCGAGGCAAAAGATAGCGTTTGGCAATATGGAGTTTGTCTTCTTCGGTATAGCCCGGGATCTCGATCACTTCCATGCGATCTCTCAAAGGGGGCGGGATGGTGTCGATAACGTTGGCGGTGGCGATAAAGATGACCTTGGAAAGGTCAAAAGGAAGCTCGAGATAATGATCCGAAAACTCCCGGTTCTGTTCCGGATCCAGCACTTCCAGGAGGGCAGCGGAGGGATCTCCTCGAAAATCCGCCCCCACCTTATCGATCTCATCCAGCATCAGCACCGGGTTGTTTACCCCTACCCGCCGCAAGGCCTGAATGATACGGCCCGGCATGGCTCCCACGTAAGTGCGGCGGTGGCCCCGGATTTCGGCCTCATCCCGCACCCCACCCAAGGAAATGCGCCAGAACTTGCGCCCTAGGGCCCGGGCAATGGACCGTCCGAGGCTGGTCTTTCCCACCCCTGGGGGCCCTAGGAAGCAAAGGATGGGACCTTTCATCTCGGGGTTGAGCTTTCGAACCGCTAGGTATTCCAGGATGCGT
>JALWWR010000156.1 GCA_026993045.1 Thermodesulfatator sp. | reverse complement strand
CCTGCACGTGGTCTATCCCTTTTTAGGGGCTGAGCCCGGACTTGATAACCTGAAAGAAATCGAAAGACACCTGGAAGAGAAAGAAGAGGAGGAGGCCCGCATTTTCTTTGAAAGGGCCCGAGGACGTTTCGAAGAGGAAGGCTTTTCCCTAGAAAGGATACGGGTTAAAGTGGTGCGGTCCCTTTTTGGTCCGGCTTCGGCCATTCTCAAAGAGGCCCGTCGGGGAGAGTATGGCACGGTGGTGGTAGGACGACGGGGACGGGGAGGTTTTGCCGGGCTTCTGTTAGGTTCGGTTTCGGCCAAGATTATAGCTACCCTTAAGGATCGGGCGGTATGGCTCGTAAGCTGAAATGTCCTATCTGCGGAAGGCCTGTGGTGTGGAGGGGGAACCCTTACCGCCCTTTCTGCTCCGAGCGCTGCCAACTGGTGGACCTCGATCGCTGGTTTTCCGAAGAGTATAGGGTCTCGGTGCCCCGGGATCTCTGGGAGGACGAAGAAAAGGAGGGCGAAGATGGAAAAATATGAAGTAGTGATTATCGGTTGCGGTCCGGCGGGGATTCAAGCCGCCATTCACGCCGCCCGGCGAAGGTTGAAGACCCTAGTCCTGGGCAAACCCGAAAACAGCGCCCTTTATCGGGCCCATATTGACAATTATTTTGGTTTTGAAGAAAAGGTCTCGGGGGAAGAGCTGCTCAAGGCCGGTCTCTCTCAGATGCGCCGTTTTGGGGCCGAACACCGGCCAGAAGATGTCCTTTCTTTGGAAAAGACCCCTGAAGGGTTCAAGGTGAGCACTGAAGGGGGAAAGGAATGGTGGGGGCAGGCCCTGATTCTGTGTTTGGGGGTCTCCCGTCGCAAGAAAAAGATCCGGGGCGAAGCTGAACTGGTGGGCAAGGGGGTCTCTTATTGCGTGGACTGCGACGGCTTCTTTTTCCGAGACCAGCCCGTGGCGGTGGTAGGGGAAGGGAGCGCGGCGGTGCACGGGGCCTTGACTCTTTCGCGGATGGCCTCCAAGGTGTATTTAGTGGCCGAAAAACTTTCGGTCAGCCCAGAACTTCAAAGGGAGCTAGAATCTTCTCCGGTCCAGTGGGTGAAGGCCCAGGCGGTGGAGGTCTTGGGGACTGAGGCCGTATCGGGGTTAAAGCTTTCCGACGGAGAGATCCTAGAGG
>JALWWR010000155.1 GCA_026993045.1 Thermodesulfatator sp. | reverse complement strand
TGAAGTGGCCGGGGGCCAGGTCAAAGATCACTTGGAAGCCCACCTCACCCCTAAAGTCCCCACTTGGAAGGTACGCGAGACCGGGGAGGGCCTACGTATCCACGAGCTCCTTTCAGGTCTTTATCCGGATCTTCCCGGAAAGATAAAAGGGGTCCTTCAGTATGACGGAAATTTTACCGGAAGAGGGCTCACCCTCAAAAAGGCCTTGGATTCCCTTTCCGGGAAAGGCGTTTTCGAGGCCCGGCCTTTAGAACTTTCGGAAATCCCGGTGGTCCAAAAGCTGGCCCAGATCCTCGGACTTCCCGAACTGCGGGTCCTTCTTTTCGATTACGTCCGGGGCCAATTTGCGGTCCAAGGCCGGAGATGTCAGCTTCAAGGAGATTTTTCCGGCCCCGCCCTTTCGGTGCGCCTGCCTTCGGGGACCGTCACCTTTGAAGGAAAAATGGCTCTTCCCTTAGAGGTAACCTTTTCGCTGGCCTTATCCAAAAAATTGACGCAAAAGTGGCCACCGGCCCGACACCTCCAGAACCAAAAGGGAGAGGTGGAGCTTTGGGTGGAGATCCGAGGCTCTTATGAAAAACCTCGGGTGGTGATCAAGTCTAAGGTCCTTGAGAAAAAGCTCCGAAGGGAGATGGAAGAAAAGGTCCGGTCTCTAGCCCCGCCGGAGATCCGAAAAGGCTTGGAAGGGCTAAAAGGTCTTTGGGGGCGGTAAAATTTTCCTCCCCTAGGAAAATTCTTCCCTTCCTAGGATCTTAAGCCCCTTTTCTTTTGACTTCTCTAAGATTTTCAAGGCCTTTCAGAGCTGGCATATAAGTTGCTTTCTCTTAAGCGATGAAAGGTCTCAAGGTTAATCCTCAACTGGGATGGCTGGAAAGCCTTGAAGCCGGGCAGCTTTTGGAACGGCGCCTGGCGGCCACCACTAACAATCTGGCCAACGTGGATACTCCGGGTTTTAAAAGGGAAAAGCTTTCTTTTAAAGAGGTCTTTCTGCCTAAAATCGGTCCCCGCTACCGGCGGATTTTTAAAGAGATCGGGTCTCATCTAGTCTGGGAGCAGGGAGAGCTTACCCCTACGGGTAACCCTTTAGACCTGGCCATTGTGGGAGAAGGCTTCTTTAAGGTCCAGACTCCGGAGGGAATTGCTTATACCCGGGCTGGAAACTTTCAGATTGATCGAAATCGGCGTCTGGTTACCCCTCAGGGGTATCCGGTGCTGGCGGACGGGGCCCCGGTGATCGTGGATCCCGGGCTGGCCCGAGGGGGGCTTATTACTCTCCCGGAAGAACGTTTCCTGGTGCACGATGACGGGACCATCTCTGTGGACGGGACCACGGTGGCCCGGTTAGACATCGTGACCTTTGAGGATCTTTCCAAACTAAAAAGGAGGGGCCAAAACCTCTTTGTGGCCGAAGGTGCTAGAGAAAGACCGGCTACAGACTTTCAGCTACGGCAAGGCTATCTGGAGGGTTCCAATGTCGATATTTTGACGGAGATGGTTTCGCTGATTGAGATTCACCGGGAGTTTGAGGCGGTACAGAAGGCGGTTCGGGCCTCGGACGAGGCTACCGGCAAACTGATAGAAAACGCCTCGCGAACTTAAAGCTAAAGGAGGACGAAGATGATTCGAGGCTTATGGAGTGCAGCCACCGGGATGCAGGGCCAACAGCTTCAGCTTGACACCATCGCCAACAATCTGGCCAACGTAAACACCGTGGGATTCAAAAAGAGCCGGGTGGATTTTGAGGACCTTTTCTATCAGAAACTCAAGATGGCCGGGGCCCAGACCGCGGAGGGCACGCAGGTCCCGGTGGGGATGGAGATCGGGCTTGGGGTGCGCCCGGTGGCGGTGCACAAGCTCTTTACCCAGGGAGAATACCAGCAGACCAACCAGGAGCTCGACTGGGCCATCGAGGGGCGCGGGTTTTTCAAGGTCCTGGTGAACGGGGAGGAGCTTTACACTCGGGCCGGAAACTTCAAGATCGATCGGGATGGCTATCTGGTCACCGCTAACGGGGCTCGGCTCCAGCCGGAGTTCGTGGTGCCCACCGGCACGGTGAAGATCGAAGTCACCCCGGATGGGATGATCTCAGCCCTAGACGCCAATGGAAACGTCCTGGCCCAAACCCAGCTTCTTATCTACGACTTTCCGAATCCGGCGGGGCTTGACGCTATTGGTCGCAATCTTTATCGGGCCACAGACGCCGCCGGAGACCCCATTGAGGGCAACCCCGGCACCCAAGGCCTGGGGACCATTGCCCAAGGGTATCTCGAGATGTCCAACGTAGACGTGGTGGAGGAGATGGTGAAAATGATCATCACCCAGCGGGCTTACGAGGCCAACTCCAAGGGCATCCTTACCGCGGACCAGATGCTGGAGCTGGCCAATAACTTGAAGAGGTAAAACCATGGTCTTCCCAGAAGAAGGTAAAAGATGGAGCCTGGCTGCCCTTTTAGGGTTCTGGAGCCTTTGGCTCCTTATCTGGGGAGCGAGTTCGGCTCAGGCCGAAAAGGTGCTTTCGGAGGCTTATTTTAAAAATCTTTTCCTGAAGACCCTGGCGGCCAAACTGCCCTGGCCCCTGGAAAATATGGAGGTGGTCCGGGTGGCGGCGGAACCGGTTCCGGTGAGGATCCCGGCAGGGGCGGTGGAAAAGGTCCGGCTCCAACACCCGGCCCAGCCCGGCTCTAACACCCTCCTGGTGGACTATTACCATCAAGATCGGCTCCTTACCCGGGTGCGAGTGGTGGGCTATCTGGAAGTCTATTTGCCGGTGGCCGTCCTGGTGCGTCCGGTGTCCCGGGGGACCCTCCTGTCCCAAGAGATGGTCCGCCTGGAGCCTCGTCCTCTTACTCGTCTTCCTCACGATGTGATCACAGACCTTTCTTCCTTAAAAGGCAAACGCCTGCGCTACAGCCTGCCGGCGGGGCGGGTTCTGAGACGTTCCCAGATCGAAGATCCTCCGCTGGTTCGGCGTCGACAGATAGTAAAGATCGTGGCCCGCAGTCCGTTTTTGGTGGTTACGGCCCAAGGGGAGGCCCGTCAGGACGGGCGGCGGGGGGAGATTATCCGGGTGCGGAACCTTTCTAGCAAAAAGGAGATCTACGCCCGGGTGGTGGGCCCCAATACGGTGGAGGTGAGTTTCTGATGTCCAGGAAGGCCTTATTAGTGATTCTATTTTTAGGACTGGCCTCCTGCGCCGCTCCTAAACCGGAGGCCCTGGTGCCTCCGCCCCCGCCCCAGGTGCCGGAACTTCCCGAACCTTACCTTAAAGCCCCTTCAGAGGGCTCCCTTTTTACCGGGGCCTCCCGGGCCTCCTTCTTTGAGGATTACCGGGCCCGGCGAGTGGGAGATCTGGTGACCATCAAGATCGTGGAACGCTATCAGAGCTCCCAGCAGGTGAGCAATAAAGGCGGGCGAAGCACCGGACTTAAGGCCGGAGTAGCTAAATTTTTGGGGTACGAGAAGGCCTTAGAGGATTATAACCATCGTTTCACCGCCAATCCCATGTTTGATTCTTCCTATCAGTACAATCTGAACGCTCAGTCCCAAAATCAACGGGACCTTCAGCTTAAGGCCACCCTTACGGCCCGGGTGGTGAAGGTGCTTCCCAACGGCAACTTGGTGGTGCAGGCCAAGCGGGTGGTGAAACAAGACGCCGACCTGGAATATATCCTTCTTACCGGGATCGTGCGTCCCCAAGACATAGACGCCGACAACACGGTGCTCTCAACCCAACTTTCGGATGTCACCTTGGAGTATAGCGGCCGAGGTCCCAATAAGGAGATTGTCCGGGGGCCAGGATGGGTGGCCCGTTTATTAAATCTGATCTGGCTTTTTTGAGGAGAAAGAACATGAGACTGGCGCTCTGGGTCTTGGTTTTGCTTCTGTTAGGTCCTTCCCTTTGGGCCGCTCGACTTAAAGACTTAGTGACGGTAGAAGGAGTGCGAAGCAATCCCTTGGTGGGTTACGGAATTGTAGTAGGGCTCAAAGGGACCGGAGACGGGGATCAGACCAAGTTTACAGTCCAGTCCGTGGTAAACATGTTGGAGAGGTTTGGGATCCGGGTTCCCAGGGCCCAAGTGAAACTCAAGAACGCCGCGGCCGTCATGGTCACCGCGGAGCTTCCACCCTTCGTAAAGCCTGGTCAAAAAATTGACGTTATCGTCTCTTCCATCGGGGATGCCAAAAGCCTTCAAGGGGGAACTTTGCTTCTCACACCGCTTCGGGGGCCGGATGGCGAGGTCTACGCCCTGGCCCAGGGCCCGGTCTCCATCGGAGGTTTTGGAGCCGCCGGGGCCGGGGCTGCGGTCCAAGTAAACCATCCCACCGTGGGCCGGGTACCCTCGGGGGCGGTGGTGGAGCGGGCGGTCCCGGTAGATCTGAACGGCCGGAAGCGCCTGACCCTTTCTCTTCGGGCGACAGCTTTTACTACGGTCTCCAGGGCGGTGGTGGCCATCCACCCCTATCTTCAGGGGCCCCGTGCCCGGGCGGTGGACGGGCG
>JALWWR010000154.1 GCA_026993045.1 Thermodesulfatator sp. | reverse complement strand
CCGACGACAGTGACCTACGAGAGCATCGAGCGCGTCGTGACCGGGGCTCTCGACTGGCGGGTGAGCCCGGAGTTCCGGCCCGCCTTCACGCTCACACGCGCCACCGCGACCGGCGACAGTCGGTTCGGATTGACCCAGGCCGCCGTCGAGCTGCCCTACCATTTCGAAGAGGGCCGGGAGCTGGGTCTGGGGCTCTCGGATCTCTCGCACCCATTTTTCAAAACGGGGGGCCTCTTCTCCCACTATGAGACGGGAAAGGTAGCGGGTCTTCTTTTCTAAGGAAAAAAATTCCCGATCCAAGGCCTCCAGTTTCTGGTCTAGCCTTTCAGCCAAGGCCAGGATCACCCGAGCCGCTAAGGTAGGGTCTTCCCTTTTCTCTTGGTCTAGCAGGCTTCGTTTGATTTCGCTGACGCTTTCTTCTAGCGGTTGCGGAAACCCTTTAAAAAGGGCTACGTTTTCAGGATAGCGCATCATAAGACCCCACTCCTCATATCCCTTTACCAGATCCCAAAAGACCGGGAGCTTTTCCCCCAGAGGGGGAAGAAATAAGAATTTCACCCGAGCTTCCTCTTCCCAAGGGATCTTCTCTCCGGAAGGAGGGGCTTCGGCCGGCCGTAGGAGGAACAAAAGCTCAACCACCTGAAAGATTTTAGAGGCCAAATCTTCCCGTAAATGAGTTTGGGGATATAGCAGGGCTTCCATGGCTAGCATTCTAAGCTAATTAACCCCCTTCGGCTAGCTTGTCATCTTTGATAGACACCAAACCATAGTCTAAAAAATCCAATTTTCAGAGAAGATAGCCCTGGGAGAGGGATTTGGGAGGCTCTCTTTGAAGAACATGGCAAGGAGGCTATAGTTTTAGAGATGGCCTATCTCGTTTTGGCGCGCAAATATCGTCCCCAGCGTTTTTCCGAGGTGGTGGGGCAACCGCACGTGGTGCGGACCTTGCAAAACGCCTTGCGCCAGGGGCGTTTGGCCCACGCCCTTCTTTTTGCTGGTATTCGGGGCGTAGGAAAGACTACGGTGGCCCGCATTGTGGCCAAGGCCTTAAACTGTGAAGAAGGAGAGAAGGGGGAACCTTGTGGAGCCTGCCAGACCTGTCGTGAGATTACCGAGGGCCGTTTCCTGGATGTGATCGAGATCGACGCCGCTTCCAATCGGGGAATAGATGAGATTCGGGAGCTTAGAGAAAATCTTAAATTCATGCCCACTCGAGGAAAGGCCAAGGTCTATATCGTGGACGAGGCCCATATGTTGACCCGGGAGGCCTCTAACGCCCTTCTTAAATCCCTGGAAGAACCTCCAGGACACGTATTTTTTATCTTGGCCACCACTGAACCTCATCGCCTCTTGCCTACCATTCGCTCCCGCTGTCAACGCTATGACTTCAGACGCATTCCCGTGGGTCTTCTGGTGGAGTATCTGCGCTCGGTGTGCCTTAAAGAAGGGGTGGAGATGGAGGAAGGGGCCCTGGGCTTAATCGCCAAGGAGTCCGAGGGAAGTCTTCGGGACGCCCTGAGCCTTTTAGATCAGGCCTTGGCTTACGGGGTGCGCACCAAAGAGGAGCTTATCGAGGCCTTTGGGCTGGCGGAAATAGAATGGATCGAGTCCCTAGCCCAGGCCCTCTTGCAAAGAGACTTGGCCCAGGCCTTGGATTTGGCGGAAAGGGCCTACCAACAAGGGGTGGATCTCTCTTATCTAGCTGAAAATCTGGCGGAGTTTTTCCGGCACCTCCTTTCTTATAAACTTCAGGCGACCCCTAGTCCGGAAGACCTCTCTCCAGCCGAAAGCTCTCTTCTGCGCGCTCTTTCCATGGAGGTGGAAATAGAAGAGGCCCTGCTTCTTTTCAAGGAGCTTTTGAGGGGGGCCGAAGCCTTGCGGACCAGCCCCTATCCTCATCTTTCCTTTCAACTCACCCTAGCCCGTATCTGCGAGCTAGGGAAAACGGTAGCTCTGCGGGAAATTTTAGAGAAACTAAAGACCCTTTCTTCGGAGGCCCCTTCAGCCCCTTCAGCCCCTTCGGCTCCTCAAACTCCTCGGGTGGAGGCCGGCTCCTGGGAAGAGGTGGTGGAAGAGGTGAAAAGGGAAAGCCCCTCTTTAGGGGCCTTTCTTTCTACTTTAGAGCCCCCGCTTCTGGAGGAGGGGAGATTTCGTCTTTTGGTGCCCACGGGTACCTTGCTTGAAGATCAGGATTTACAAGAACGGCTAAAGGGGATAGTCTTTCGGAAAACTGGTCGTCCCTTAGAGATCCAACTTGAGACCCACCATAATCCCCGGGAAGCCCTTTTGGAAAAAGACGAGCTTAAAGAGGCCCTTAGTATTTTAGGAGGCAAGGTGGCTTGGATTAAACCTCAAGAAAGGAGTGAGAAATGATCCCACCCCAAATGCAACAACTCATGAAACAGGTTCAGAAGATCCAGAAACGGATGGCGGAGCTTCAGGAAGAACTGGCGGAAAAGACGGTTTCCGCTACCGCTGGAGGAGGCATGGTCACGGCGGTGGTAAATGGGAAACAGGAACTGGTCTCCATTCAGATTGATCCTGAAGTGCTTAATCCCGAGGATCGAGAAATGCTGGAGGACTTGATCGTGGCGGCGGTGAACGAGGCCTTGCGTCGTTCGCAGGAGATGGTGCAGGCGGAAATGTCTAAAATCACCGGGGGACTCAAGATCCCGGGCCTTTTCTGATGGAGGTCTTTCCCAAACCGCTAAAGGAAGCCATTCAAGCCCTGGCCCGACTGCCGGGATTGGGGGAAAAGAGCGCCACCCGTTTGGCCCTTTATCTTTTGAGGCGTCCCGAGGAGGCCCAGACTCTAGCGCAACGTCTGGCGGCCTTAGAAGAAGTAAAACTTTGTGAAGAATGCGGCAACTTTGCGGCTGGCTCTCGGTGCGCCCTTTGCGAAGATCCCGAAAGGGATTCCTCGCTTCTCTGCGTGGTGGAGGACCCGGCAGCCCTGGCGGCTATTGAATCGGCCGGGGTCTTTCGAGGCCGATACCATGTCCTTCATGGGGTCCTTTCGCCCCGAGACGGCCTGGGCCCTCAGGAATTACGGCTGCCGGAACTCCTGAAACGGGTCCGGGCCAATGGGGTGCAGGAGGTGCTTTTAGGGCTTTCTCCCACCGCCGCCGGAGAGGCCACTTCGGCTTATATTATGGAGCTTCTCTCCGATTTTCCGGTCCGGGTTTCCCGCTTGGCTTGCGGCTTGGCCTTAGGGATGGAAGTCCGTTACGCGGACCACTTGACCCTTAAGAGGGCCTTGCTTTCCCGCGAGATCCTGAAATAGGAGCTTATTTTTCAATTCCTACTCGGGCCTTAACCCCCCGGTCGTAATAGTGTTTCACCTTGCGCATCTCGGTCACCAGATCCGCAGCCTCTAGCAAGGCCTCCGGGGCGTTTCGTCCCGTGAGAACGACCTCCACGTGGGAAGGCCGTTGGGCCAAGGTCTCCAAGACCTCTTTTAAAGGAATAAGGTCCAGGTGCAGGACCAGATTGATTTCGTCTAGGACCACCAGTTGGAAGGCCCTGTTCAAGATCAGTTCTTGGGCCTTAAGCCAGCCCCTCTGCAAGACCTCTTTCACTTCAGGCCGGGGCTCACCTTTTATAAAACCTCCTTGGTGGAATTGGTAGATCTCTATCTGAGGCCGGAATCTCTCAAGGGCCTTGATCTCGCTATAAACTCCCTTTTTTAGGAATTGAACCAGGGCCACTTTAAAGCCTGCCCCTAAGGCCCGCAAAATGAGGCCTAAGGCCGCGGTGGTCTTACCTTTTCCGTCACCAGTATAAACTTGGACAAAACCCTTAAAATTCACTCTTGATCCTCTAGAGGGAAACGATGGGCGATGGGGTAACGCCAGCCATAGCCAAAGGCCTGGGGGGAGACCCGGAGGGTGGGGGGAAGCTGCCATCGCTTGAATTCCGCTCGCCGTAGCCGGCGTAACACCTCTTTAACCACCTTGGGGGGCAAGCCCCTCTGGATAATCTCCGGAGGCGAGAGGCCCTCTTCTACGTAAGCCCGGACCACGTTGTTTACCAGATAATAAGGGGGGAGATCGTCTTCGTCCCGCTGGTCCGGACGGAGCTCTGCGGAGGGAGCCTTTTTAATGACCCTCTCCGGAATCACGGTCCTTTCGCGGTTGATCTCAAAGGCCAGCTCGTAAACCAGATCTTTGGTCACATCGCCCAAGACCGAAAGGGCCCCGCAGGTGTCGCCGTAAAGGGTGCCATAGCCCACCGCGATCTCGCTCTTGTTCCCGGTGTTGAGGACCAGATAGCCCTTAAACTGGTTTGAAAGGGCCATGAGGAGGTTGCCCCGGAGTCGGGCCTGAAGATTTTCTTCCGTCAGACTGGAAAGCTCGCCCCCCAGGCCTTCCTCCAGCACCTTTTTCATAACCGCCAGGGGTTCCGTAATGGGAAGTTTAAGGATTCGGATTCCTAGGTTGCGGGCTAGGGTCCGGGCGTCTTCTTCACTTTCCGGGGCGTTATAAGGGGAGGGCATAAT
>JALWWR010000153.1 GCA_026993045.1 Thermodesulfatator sp. | reverse complement strand
AAGCAGATCCAGGCCACCCGCTCCCAGAACGGGGCGATCCGAACCTCTACTTTACTGGCTTCTTCCCAGCTCCCGGACATAGGCAACCAGCTCCCAAGCTTCGGTGACGGAAAGAGCGTACTTGTATGGGGCCATAAGAGGTCCCCCTTCCCAGATGTGGGCAAAGATGTAGCCGTCGGAACGGGCCTGTGTTTGCGGCGACCCTAAGGGCCACCAAGGACGCATCCCTTTCAGGGCTACGGGGCCATCACCCAAACCTTTCGTCCCGTGACACGGTTCACAAAACTTCCCGTAAAGCACCTTCCCTTTCGCCGCCATCTCCGGCGTGAGGGCAGGCGGAGTAAGAACCGTCTCTAAGGTAAGGTAGTTGTATCCCCGGGGCACCGCGTACCCCCCCACCGGGACGGAGTCTTTCGGCATAGGGCGGGCCTCTTCTTGAGGTTTTATGGAGATCTGATCGTACATATCGCGGATAAACCAAAAAGCCACCGCCGAGGAGGCGCTTACAAGGATCAGACCCAAAGCTAAGCCCAAACTACGCTTCCACATCACGGATCTCCTCTGCTTGGGCTTCGGCAAACAGGGCCCGCACCCTCTCCAAGGTTTCCCGGTCGGCGTAAACCTCTATCCCCATCTTGTCATCGGTAAAGCGGGGATCAAACCCTTTAGGGAAGCGAGGTCGCAGCAGCCGGGAAAAGAAGAACATGGCCAAAAGGTTGAACAACCCCCCCAAAAGGACGGTGAGCTCAAACATAATTACGGTGTAAGCGGGCCAGCTCAGCACTGGCTTCATAGAGGGACGAAGGGGCCAAACGACGCTCACATATCCGGTAAGAAGGATCGCCGAAATAAACCCCAAGAGACCCCCCATAAAGGTGACGAACCGCACCGGGGAAGGCTTTTCTTCCAAAAGCTCGGCAATTTCGTGGAGATACGTGGGCATATACACTTGAAAATCTTTCACTCCCAGCTCTTTTAGGCCTTTTACGGCCTTCCTCAGGTCGTCCACATAGGCAAAAACCCCCACCAACCCAGCCTTCATCGCTCACCTCCTTGCCGCAACGGCCGAGGAGCGACCTCTTTCAGCTCCGTGAGGGCCATAGAGGGGAACAGCTTGGCGCACAGGAGGAACAGAGCTAAGAACCAGCAAAACGATCCCACAAATATGGTCATCTCCAC